>NZ_JAVWTF010000024.1:26667-26910 GCF_036667855.1 Aurantimicrobium sp.
GCCCAGACGAGTTCCGCGTGATACTCCCTCGCGACCTTCTGGTTCTGAGGACTGAGGAACCGAGTGGGGCTCAGGAAGGCGAACTCGCTACTACGTGACGAGTTCCCGCCGAGTGCGATGCAGTCGAGGAGCGCGGACTTGCCTTGACCCTTGTTCCCGACGACGGCAACGAATCCGGGATTGAGTGGGAGGTCGTGGCTGAAGAGATCGCGATCCTCCTGTTCGGAACCGACCCGGATTCTC
>NZ_JAVWTF010000025.1:0-26577 GCF_036667855.1 Aurantimicrobium sp.
TTGCTGTCCCCCGCCAAAGAAGGTGGAGAAGATGTCTCCAAAATCACTGAAGCCCCCTCCACCACCAAATCCTGCTTGAGGTCCAAGGTCATACTGTTGACGTTGAACAGGGTCACTCAGCACCTCATAGGCGTGAGTAACCAGCTTGAACTTCTCCTGTGAGGTCTCGTCAGGGTTTACATCTGGGTGCAGTTCACGCGCTAGACGTCGATACGCCTTCTTAATATCTTCTGGGCTCGCGTCACGAGAGACACCGAGCACGTCGTAATGATCAGCCACGAAGGCAATCTCCTTTGGTTTGAACGTTATTGAGCGTCAAGGACGCGTGTGAGGTATCGAGCAACTGCCCGAATTGAAGCGATGTTGTTGGAATAATCCATACGAGTAGGACCAAGCAGACCTAGAGTCGCTGACTCCCCAGCGGAGGTGTATCCCGTGGCGAGAAGACTTGTTTGCTCTAAACCAGAATTACTGTGTTCCCGACCAATGCTGACAGCCACCTCGTGAGCGTCAGCCTTCATCTCGGTCAGGAGCTTGAGAAGGATGACCTGCTCTTCAATTGCATCAAGCACAGGATAAATACTGCCGTGGAAATCTTCCTCAGTACGCACCAAATTAGCGGTACCCGCCATAACCAACTTCTGCTGTCGATTTGCTTGGATGCTGTCACTCAGCGCAGAAGCAATGTGGCTTGTTGCAGAAGACAGGTGCGGAGAAACCGATGTGGACAAAGAAACAACTGATTCAGCAAGTTCTGTGAGAAGCTTTCCCGCAACTTGAGCATTGATTGTTGAGCGAAGCTCTGACAAGTCTGCTTCTGTCAGGTCAGTTTCGAGATCGAGCAATCTCTGTTCGACGCGGCCATTATCGGTGATGACAATACAGAGCGCGCGTAGATTCCCGAGTGAGACGAGTTCGATATGACGAACACGAGTTGCTCCCAGAGTGGGGTATTGAACTATTGCAACCTGGTTTGTGAGCTGCGAAAGAAGACGAACCGTTCGCCCGAGGAGTTCATCAAAATCTACTGATTCATCGAGAAAGTGATCGATGGCCTGTTTCTGAGCAGTACTGATGTGCTTGACCTCAGCAAGATGGTCAACGAAGAGTCGATAGCCCTTATCAGTTGGAACTCGACCGCTCGAGGTGTGGGGAGCAACAATGAGCTCTTCTTCCTCCAGCAGGGCCATGTCGTTGCGAATGGTTGCTGCAGAAACACCAAATTGATGACGATCCACAATTGCTTTGGAACCTACTGGTTCTCGTGAAGATACATAGTCCTGAACAATTGCTCGAAGGACTTCAAGACCGCGTTGAGAAACCATGCAATCCTCCTTCAATTCATCGCTGGCACTCGACCATTCTGAGTGCTAATACTACCGCGAGTTAGCCCAGTCTGCTGAGTTAGGAGAAGGTAAGCCTGCGCACAACTTCATCTGCACGAAGTCGTCCTGCAACAGTAAGCACGAGGTTGTGTTTGAGCGCGAAATGACCGTCAATAAGTCCATCAGCGATGAGTCCAGCAACTATTTCCGGTTCGAATTCGAGGGTAGAAATCCCCTCACGAATTCGACTACCCAGAAGTACTCGTTCGAGTGCAACCGCTTCCACATCGGGTTGTTCCCACCCTGCAGCAGGTGATTGACCCAGAGCAAGACGTTGAGCATAAGCAGCTGGGTGCTTCAGATTCCAAAACCTGGTTCCGCCAATATGTGAATGAGCTCCTGGTCCGTAACCCCACCAATCGTTTCCTTGCCAGTAGGTGAGGTTGTGAACCGAGCGTTGCTCTAAAGACTTTGACCAGTTACTGACTTCGTACCACTGAAAACCAGCAGCTTTAAGAAGTTCATCAGCTAATTCATACATATCGGCTTCGAGATCGTCATCCGGTACTGGCAATTCACAACGACGTATCCGTCGCTCAAGAGCTGTACCGTCTTCGACAATGAGCGCGTAGGCAGAAATATGCCCAGTATTCAGTGAGATTGCTGCTTCCAGAGATTGGCGCCATTGATCAAGCGTCTCCCCTGGCGTTCCATAAATGAGGTCAATACTGACTTCTAAGCCAACTTCATGTGCTGCCTGGACTGCGGCGGAAACAGAAGCTGGGTTGTGCGTTCGGTCGAGAGTTGCCAATACAGAGGGAACAGCTGATTGCATCCCTAAGCTGAGGCGTGTAAATCCAGCTTCAGCAAGAATTTCCACATATTCAGGAGTTATCGTGTCAGGGTTCGCTTCGGTAGTGATTTCAGCACATGGTTCAAGTCCATGTTCGTTGCGCACCAGCTCGAGTGCCCTCACAAGATCTGTTGCCGGGAGGATGGTTGGTGTTCCTCCCCCAAAAAACACTGATGTGAGCGGTCTCTTTGGCACACCTGCACGAGTCAACACTGACCCAGAGAGTTCTATCTCACGAGAAAGCTCATCGATATATGTCGATTGTGAGGTTCCTCGGAGTTCTGAAGCGGTGTAGGTATTGAAATCGCAGTATCCGCAACGCACACGACAAAACGGAACGTGAATATATGCACTCATGGTGCGACTGTCGGCACCGACATTGACTCCACGTGGCAATGATCCATCAGCTGGCATGTCATTGCCTTCCGGCAGCAGCCCAGCCATGGTTTATGCAGTACGTGCAGGAAGTAAAGAGCGAACGTATTGACGACGCTGGAGCCACTGACGCAAACGAATCAAAGGTGTGAGGTAGAAATACTTCCTACCCTCTGCAATGGCGGTCACAGACCGAACGACAGACCACACAGAATCGTCGTCACGCCATTCAACGCTAAAGAATTCTTCACCGATGACCGGTTCGTAGTCCAAAGTGCCGAGGGCATAACCCATGCGTCGTTCTTCACGAACAACATAGATGACGCGGTGACTTGTTGTGAGCTCAGAGGGACTCCACAACTTGGCAAGTTCAACAGTCGTACCAGCGGATAAATAGGGGGTTCCATCTGGAGCAAATAATTGATCCAATGCATCGGCAGTTGGAGGTAAGGGGGCACCAAACTCGTTGAAGAGCAATCCGTTATACCCCTCGGAGTGTGCTTCATTGACTGAGACGACCTCGAGATGTGAGCCTTTGGGAACTCCCCAGGTCATCAAAGCAGCTGTTGCCGTGTCAAAACGTTCTTGACCGCTTCCGAGGCGAAATTCAGACTGTGCTGAACGAAAACCAGCTGGTGGGAAGACGAGAACATCTGCTGCCTGCGTCGCGCCGACTGAGCCATAGCTCACGGCGCGATCCCCACTGAAATTGGATCGGCGTTGTGTTTCAGACATTATTTCTTTTTCACTTCTTCATCGCCTTGAAGCGCAGCAATGAAGGCTTCTTGTGGAACCTCAACGCGACCGACCATCTTCATGCGCTTCTTACCTTCCTTCTGCTTTTCCAGAAGTTTGCGCTTACGGGTGATGTCACCGCCGTAGCACTTAGCAAGAACGTCTTTACGAATAGCAGAAATGGTTTCGCGGGCAATGATTCGCGCACCAATAGCTGCCTGAATAGGGACTTCAAACTGTTGACGAGGAATGAGCTTCTTCAGTCGCTCCGTCATCATGAGGCCATAGGCATACGCCTTGTCCTTGTGAACAATCGCACTAAATGCGTCTACTTGTTCACCCTGGAGAAGAATGTCTACCTTGACGAGGTCAGAGTCCTGTTCACCAGCTTCTTCATAGTCCAGGGAGGCATACCCTTGGGTGCGACTCTTGAGGTGGTCGAAGAAGTCAAACACGATCTCTCCCAGAGGAATCTCGTATTTCATCTCAACACGGTCTTCTCCGAAGTACTCCATGCCCAGCAGGTTTCCGCGGCGACTCTGGCACAGCTCCATGATGGTGCCAACGTAATCCTTAGGAGTCAAAATACCTGCGCGCACCAAAGGCTCAGAAACTCGAGTGATCTTTCCGGAAGGGTACTCACTCGGGTTGGTGACGGTGACGGTCTTTTTGTCCTCGGTCGTGACCTCGTACGGCACAGACGGCGCTGTGGCAATGAGGTCGAGTCCAAACTCTCGTTCGAGGCGCTCAGTAATGATCTCGAGGTGAAGGAGCCCGAGGAATCCACAACGGAACCCAAATCCCAGTGCAACAGAGGTCTCTGGTTCATAGTTCAGCGAAGCGTCAGAAAGCTTGAGCTTGTCTAGGGCTTCACGCAAAACGGGGTAATCCGAACCGTCAATGGGATAGAGACCGGAGAAGACCATGGCCTTCGGGTCGGTGTAACCCGGAAGAGCTTCTGTTGCGGGCTTAGCAAAGTCAGTAACGGTGTCACCGACCTTGGACTGACGGACATCTTTCACGCCAGTGATGAGATAACCCACTTCTCCCACACCAAGGCCCTGGGAAGGGATGGGTTCAGGTGAACTCACCCCGATTTCGATGAGTTCGTGAGATGCCTTGGTGCTCATCATCTGAATACGTTGTCGGGGCTTGAGAGCTCCATCAATAACACGAACGTAGGTAATCACTCCGCGATATGCGTCGTAGACGGAGTCAAAAATCATGGCGCGAGCAGGAGCATCTGCATTGCCGACAGGTGCTGGTATCTTCTCCACTACGAGGTCCAGCAATTCCGCAACACCCATGCCTGTCTTACCTGAGACACGCAGGACGTCTTCTGGCTTGCCACCAATGAGATCTGCCAGTTCTTTGGCATATTTCTCTGGGTCAGCAGCAGGAAGATCAATCTTGTTGAGCACTGGAATGATGGTGAGGTCATTCTCCATCGCCAGATACAAGTTTGCGAGAGTCTGCGCTTCAATTCCCTGTGCTGCATCGACAAGAAGAATTGCACCTTCACACGCAGCCAAAGAACGGCTGACTTCATAGGTGAAGTCAACGTGACCGGGTGTATCAATCATGTTGAGGGCAAAGGTCTCACCATTGAGTTCCCAGGGCATACGAACTGCCTGGCTCTTGATGGTGATGCCACGTTCACGTTCGATATCCATGCGGTCTAGATACTGTGCACGCATGGAACGGTCATCTACGATGCCGGTGATCTGAAGCATGCGGTCAGCAAGGGTCGACTTGCCGTGGTCTATGTGAGCGATGATGCAAAAGTTGCGAATCTTCGCTGGGTCAGTTGACGCAGGCTGCAGTGGTTTCGTAGCACGAGGAGACATAGAACCTCTAGTCTCCCACGAACTGCGACACAGTTTTAGCAACTGCCACACTTACTGGTAGTGTTGGTTCTTGGCTTACGTGTAGTCCCACCTACACGATTCGTCGCGAAGAGCCCTCTACCTCTGGTGCGACACAATCCAAACGTACAAACATCGAGTGAAAGACACGGTTAACGTGGCAAACATTAAGTCGCAGATCAAGCGAATTGGCACCAACGCAAAGGCAACTGAGCGCAACAAGGCTGTGAAGTCAGAGGTTAAGACCGCTGTCCGTGCAGCTCGCACCGCAGTTGCAACCGGAGACAAGGCAGCTGCTGAAGCAGCCCTGAAGACCGCAGGCAAGAAGCTTGACAAGGCAGTAAGCAAGGGTGTTCTTCACAAGAACAACGCCGCTAACCGCAAGTCAGCTATTGCTAAGAAGGTTGCTGCTCTCTAAGCACACTTTATGAATATGGCCTCCACGATTGTGGGGGCCATATTTGTTTAAGTGCTCCGGCTTAGCGTCTGCCATAACTGGCGACGACATTGACCATGCGCTCCAAGGCATAAATGGGGTCCCGAGAAGCACCCTTAACGTTGGCGTCTGTTTGAGCAATCACTTCAATGGCATTACCCAGGCCCGTTTCACTCCAGCCCGATAGATCTTTCCGAGCTCGATCGATTTGCCAGGGAGCAGCGCCCAATGCGCCAGCAAGCTCACCAGAACCTCGACGTTCACCATAGAGTTTGGCCATCAGTCTCAACTTGGCAGCAAATGTGGCCACAATCGGCACGGGGTCAGCACCAGACTGTAAAGCGTGACGCAACGTAACTAAGGCGTCACCTAGGCGTCCTGCTACTGCAGAGTCGACCACTTTGAACGCAGTTGCTTCGATACGACCACCGTAGTAATCCTCAACGGTCCTGTCGGTAATGTCTCCATCTGCATCAGCGATGAGTTGCTGACAAGCATTAGCGAGTTCTGAACCTGACCCAGAAAATGCTTGAACAAGTGAACGGAGTGCACTTGGAGCAATTTTGCGTCCGGCAATTCTGAATTCATTGCCGGCAAAATCGAACTTGTCGTTATCGCTCTTGAGCTCTGCGCACACAATTTCGACAGCACCGCCCGTGCCTGCACGTAGAGTATCGAGCAGTTTCTTACCGCGCACTCCCCCACCGTGCCGCAACACTACGGTGGTGTCAGGGTCGGGAGACTCTGCATAATCCAGCATTTCTAGAAGAAATTCATCGTTACATTTTTCAACGTCGCTCACACGAATCAATCGAGGTTCGCCGAACAATGACGGACTGGCCAACGTCAACAATTCACCAGGAACATAGCTGCTGGCATCCAAATCACTGACTTCTAAGGACGCATCTGCATCTCGAAGAATTTCACGGATTCGCTGTGTAGCGCGGTCAGCTAAGAATCCTTCGGCACCGCTGACAAGCACGATGGGAGCAGGTTTAGCGTTGTTCCATGAGAGTTGCTCAATCGCAATCTTTGCCTTACCTGCCATGGTTTTAGCCTAATGCTCAGTCCAGACACTCAACCCCGTCGAACTTTCGCTAATTAGAATCAATCCATCCTGATCCGTCCGAGGTGTAAGAGCTCCAAACTGGCTGAGTATCTCGAGAGTTTCTCGCCGTGGGTGCCCATAATCATTGTCTCTACCGACCGAGAAGATGCCTATCTGAGGTTGTATCTGTTCATACAAACTTGAGCTCTGATCTGCTGAACCGTGGTGCGCAACTTTCACAACGTTAACTTGAGGCAGATGAACTGTGCTCATCATGGCCAACTGAGCTTCTTTGCCAAGATCGCCCAGAAACAGTGCCTTAAACCGTGGGAAAGTTAACAACAGAGTTACAGAACCAGGATTTCCCACCTCCATTAGAGGGTGACGTTCATCCGGCCACAGAACTTGCCACTGCGCTTCACCCAATGCACCTGTAAGACCTTGCGTTCCTCTGTGCAGTGAAGCTCCCGAACGCGCTAGTTCAGTTAGCAGTCCTTGATCCTCCGCGTTTTCTGGTTTGCCTACAACTGCGACATCAACTTTCCCTAATACGGCTTCTAATCCACCCACATGATCTTTATCAAAATGGGTAAGAACCAACAGGTCGATATGAGTGATTCCGAGCTGTTCCAGGCAATGTCTGAGGGGCTCGGGGGTTCTACCAACATCAATAACCGCAATACGTTCCTCGCTTCTGAGGACTAATCCGTCACCTTGACCAACATCGCAAGCGGCAATGCTCCAATCGGGCGGAATACTTGCGGTGAAACGTAGCCCACTCATTACTGAAGTAATAGTCAAAGTGATAACGGTGACAACGACACTCACTGCCAGAGTGTTCCTCACTCGTTTCTTCGACGAGAGCAACATCAGCAAAATCACTACAGAAACAAAAGCTGCAGTGATTGCCCCAACCGGACCAGAAATCCAGGGAAGTTGCGATTCAGGGAATCGGGAGAGAACTGTTGCGGTTTGACCGATCCATTCAGCGGGTAGCCACGATAACCACAGCAGAGGGAAAGTTACACCGGGTATCCACCACGTCAACAAACATCCTGCAAGGCCAATGACGGTGGCTATCGGTGCCGCTGGTGCAGCAATGACATTTGCCAGCACTCCATAGGTAGGAAGTTGTGGATTCAGCAAAATAATGAATGGCTGACACATCAATTGAGCCGAGAGTGGAATAGCTATCACGGTGGCAAGCCATAGCGGTAACCATCTATTCAAACTTGAAGCAAGTGGCCCTGAAAAGAGGAGCAGTCCTGCGGTTGCCGAAACTGAAAGTATGAATCCGTAATCTATGGCCCACCAGGGATTCCACATCAGCATCAAGAGAGTCGCGAAAGCTAACAGTGGTATTCCAGAACCTGGTCTTCCGCTAAACAGTGCAATCATCACGACTACTGCCATCACCGCAGCGCGAAGAACGCTGGGTTGAGGCGTGACCAATATGACAAATGCAACAAGAGCACAAACTGCTATGACAAGGCGAACCCGCCGACCAGCCCCACACAGCGCAGCAATAGCCATCACACTTGCTGTAACAATGGCAATGTTCGCCCCAGACACTGCAGTGATGTGAGTCAACGACACCGTTTTCATTGAGTGTGAAAGGTGTTCACTAACTCTGCTGGTGTCTCCAATCGCTAATCCCGGTATGAGCTGACCACCGAAACTTGGAAGCGTGGATGCCTCATCTAAGAAGGCATTTCTCAGGTGTTCCGCCCAGGTTAACCACCAGGGGATCTCTATGGGCGGCGTCTTCTCCCAGGGGAGAACATCAACATGATGGGGTAATTGGATTAGCCAAGAGAACAAGACAGCTGAGGAAGTAAGAACTGTGAGACCAAGTATCGGGAGCCTTTTCAGCGTTAAGCAACCTGAAAGCGCAATGACTGCTAGAAAGCTATAATGACTAGTTGACGGGCTGAACTGAGCAATCTCAATATTCAGAACAACAACGAGAACACTCCAGCCCACGAGGACGGGGATGGAAAGACGGAGATCCGCCTCAATTCTGAACTTGTTCACAATGAAACGAGATCTTTGATTCCGGCAAACAATTTGTCACCTATACCGGAGACCTCGTTGAGCTGATCGACAGAAGAAAAGCCATTGTTACTATCTCGCCACTGGACGATTCGATCGGCAAGAGTCGGTCCTATGCCCGGCAATGAATCAAACTGCTCTGCAGTTGCCTGATTCAACGACACCAAAGAACCAGTTGCACTTCCCTCACCAGTGGCACACCCTGCTTGCTGAGAGGAAATGACTATTTGTTCACCATCTCTGACTTCTCGTGCGAGATTTATCCCACACTCAGAAGCCTGAGGACTTAATCCCCCAGCTGACATGACAGCGTCAATAACTCGAGAACCACTCTCTAGTTCGTATATGCCTGGACTAGTCACTTCTCCAATGACATGGATAAGTACCGTCCCCAAAGGGCTTGTCTCTTCCTCGGTTGTGACTAATGGTGACGCAGTGAGATCGAGTGGAACGTGAACTTGATTGCCGGCTGAAGCAATTGTTGACGACAGAATCGCAATAACTACGATGGCTAATCCAGCGCAGGTGGCAGCACCTACGGCAACTCGTACTCTGATTCGACGAGATGAATTTTCTTGGAGGAAAACATCAGATTGTGATGCATCATCCAATCCAGCTAAACGCCTGAATTGATCACCTAACCACGACATGTGATGAGAGTAATTATTCAGAATGCGAACACATCCAGGTTTTTGAAGAATGTGAGTAGACCTGCCGCTTTACTCGGGGTGGAGAACTACAGGCGAGCCCTGAAGCGGGTGTTGAGACAAACCAATACGGTGAATACGTGAGCATCGTGTCCAACGTCCAGACAAAGAAGCGCATTCCGTTTCTGCAGTTAGCCAAGACAATCATTGCCACGCTTTTGGCTTGGTTTGCTGCGTTGTGGGTTTATCCCAACGAGCAACCCATCTTTGCGGCGATAGCGGCAATCATTGTCATCCAACCCAGCATTAACCAGTCGCTGGGAAAAGCTATCGAACGAAGCACAGGCGTCGTTCTCGGTGTGGCCATCGCTTTGGGCGCAAGCCTCATCTTCGGCAACCATAGCTGGCTCGTACTTGCCGCAATTATGGTGGCCTTTATTGCGGGCTGGTTATTCAAATTCACTCCTGGCACAGCCAATCAAATTGCCATCAGCGCCATGTTGGTCATTGCAATTGGATCTGCAACTCCTGAATATGCAGCAGGGCGGATTGTGGAAACCCTCATTGGTGCCTCCATTGCCTTTATTGTCAATGCGGTGATCGTTCCACCTGTAGCGATTGGACCATCTCAACAAGCGATTGCTGAGTTAGGCGCCAATATTGCCGAAGTACTTGAAGACATTGGAAGTGTGCTTCGCAGAGAGACAAGCTACGAAGTCTTGTCCAATATCAATACCCGTGCACGCAACCTCAGACCCCAACTAGATAAAGCACAAGCGACTTTGCGTTCAGCACAGGAAAGTCTTCGTTTCAATGTATTCAAGGGAACGCACGGCAAAGATCTTGATGCACAGCAACTGCTTCTTGAACAACTCGCTGTTTTAGTGACCAGAACTATAGGTGTTGCCCGAGGTGTTCGGGACAACTATGACGAAACAGTTATTGCCGAACCAGGAATTGCTCAGATAGCGGAAGAATTCATGCGTTCAGGACATGACCTGAGACTGCTCGTCCGGGATGCTGGTCTTCCTGCCATGAAACAAGCCCATCCAGATACGCAAGAAATGCCAGCACTGACTGAACCCATCAGGCTGAGCCCACCGTCTGGATATAACTGGATCTTGATTGGTTTCCTCATGGAAAACCTTCGCCGTATTCGTGACGAAATTACGGGCACGGGCGACTAATACGTCACCCGGATAAAGCAGCGCTCATCACAGGGTGGCATCCAGGAATTTGCCTCAGGGAAGAGTTCCCGTCGCAAAGTTAATACTCTCCGCACTGAATCATCAAGTTGTTCCTGAGAAATCTGCCCCGACTGAACAGCCGCTGACACACCCGCAACGATTGCTCCTGGATCAAAATCTGGACCTGGGACATAGAGCAAGACGTCATTGCCTGCAGCTAACGCAGAGACCGCGTTCGTTACGCGGTTTTCATACTCGGGAAGACGTGAGTGTTCTATCATCGTCATGTCGTCAGTAATGATGACACCCGTGAAACCCATCTCTTCACGAAGAATCTTGTGCCATAGAGGCGACAACGATGAAGGCAAGGAATCCACGGCCGGGAAGGCTAAGTGGCCAAACATCACCATTGAGCTTCCAGCATCAATACCGGCTTGAAAAGGGATCGCATCGGTGGAGAGCCATTGGTCATACGTCAGTGGAGATGTGGGAACACCAATGTGGGAATCTCCAGGCGCACTGCCATGACCGGGGAAATGTTTGATGGTGCTCATCACCGATGAATCTTCACCCGTGACGGCAGCTGCCACTCGTTCAGCCGTAGCAGCGGCATCTGCTCCAAAGGAACGACCATAGATGAAGGATTGCGGGTCGCTAGAAACATCTGCCACCACGCCGAAGTTCAGATTCACTCCAACACTCTTAAGTAGCTCACCGCGCGAAGTGAATGAAGTCAATGTGGATGAAACAGGCTCATTGCGCAAGGTGTCAGCGCCGGGAAAGTTGTCATAAGGCAAGCGCTTAATCAGCCCACCTTCTTCGTCAATTCCAATCAAACGAGGAAGCTCTCTAGAGCCAGATATCGCTGAAGTAATGCCTAGAAGTTCACCTGAGGTCTCGGGCACATTGCTGCCCATGACGATGAATCCACCAAGTTCATTAGACGAGACGAAAGACTGCAATGCAGCAGGATCTGTTCCTGGTTGATTGGCCATGATGAGCGAGCGAATCTTTTGCTCGAGTGTCATGTTCGCAAGAGTCTCTTCAACGTAGAACTCAAGGGGGTGAACGCCCCAAGGTTCAATGACGGGACGAGAGTAAATCTGGGTGTAGTTCTGGGGATTACCCACCCGATCGATGGCGGGCTGTGTAAACGCTAAAACGGTCATGAACGCCGTCACGAGTGTTCCCGCTATGACAGCAAACCAGAGTGCTACTGGATGCTTGGGCTTGGCCATGTTTGGAGTTTAGCTAGGCGAGGGAGAGAAACAGCTTTTCGAGCTCCGCAACGGTCGGCGCGTTCTCTTTTGTTTCACCTGAGGCCATGCACTCCTGCATCGCCTTCGCAATGATGGCAAAACCAGCCTTATCAATAGCACCTGAAACGGCTGAAAGCTGCGTGACCACTGCACGACAATCTCCGCCTGCTTCCACAGCTGTAATCACAGCTGCCAGCTGACCTTGAGCTCGCTTGAGGCGATTGACTATTGCCTTGTGTTCTTCGGGTGTTACGTCAGTCATTTCTGATCTCCTTTCGAGGCCATGCCAGCCTTCCACGTGAGATAGCCACCGTTGAGGTTGACTACGTCAATTCCTTCTTGCGCCAAGATGCGCGCAGCTGTGTGACCACGCTGACCAACTTGGCAGTACAC
This sequence comes from Aurantimicrobium sp., assembly GCF_036667855.1. Classification (NCBI taxonomy): domain Bacteria; kingdom Bacillati; phylum Actinomycetota; class Actinomycetes; order Micrococcales; family Microbacteriaceae; genus Aurantimicrobium; species Aurantimicrobium sp. The sequence goes on from NZ_JAVWTF010000025.1 coordinate 12,176, forward strand.
CACTACTTTCTGACCCGATAGTTCTCTGACGTGCTCGCGGAGAACATCGAGTGGAAAATTGAGGCTTCCTTCAATATGTCCGTACTTGTATTCGCCCTCGGTCCGAACATCAACAAGCACAGCACCCGAATCCAGTGCACTATCGAGTTCATGCCACTCAATGACCTTGGTCAGACCCTCTGCAATGTTTCTATTGACATACCCGAGCATGTTGATGGGGTCTTTGGCAGAACCGTGTTGGGGATCATAGGCAAGTTCTAATTGAGCAAGATCACTAGCAGTGATTCCCGCAAAGATTGCTGTTGAAATGACGTCAATGCGCTTATCCACACCGTGACCGCCCACAGCCTGGGCACCGAGAATGAGATCAGTTTCAGGATCCACAATGAGCTTGAATCTCATGGTTTGTGCACCTGGATAGTAGGCAGCATGATCTGCGGGATGGGTATGGATTACTCGGACAGGACGTCCAGCTGCACGTAATGCCTTTTCGCTCCAACCCACTGTTGCGGCCACAAAGCCATCGAAGGAAAGAATGGATGTTCCCAGTGTTGGAGTTGCGGGAACAGTGCGTGCCCCGGCAATCGCGTTCGCTACCGAGTGGCCATGTCTATTAGCCAATCCTGCAAGGGTGGCAAGCCGCTCATCACCAGAAATCGCATCAATCTTTTCTGCAGCATCACCGACAGCAAAGATATTGGGATCTGAAGTCCGCTGTTCGTTATCTACCCAAATTCCACCGTTGTGACCGATTTTGAGTCCAGCTTCTTCAGCAAGATGAACCTCTGGCTTCACACCCAGTGCTGAGAAGATGACATCGGTGCTGATAACTTCTCCATCCGCAAGGGTTACGCTGTTTCGCGTAAAAGAAGTGATGGAACTCTCTAAACGAAGATCAACCCCCGATGCGCGCACTCGTTGGGCAACCGCGATAGCAAGCTCTGGGTCGAGATAGCTCAACAGCTGTTTGCCGCGATGAATGAGAGTGACTTTCATTCCTCGTTTGATGAGATTCTCTGCAAGCTCGAGACCGATAAATCCCCCACCAAGAATCACGGCATGTTCAGGGTTGGGATACAACCACGCAATGGCCTTATCCATGTCTTCCACTGTGCGCATGGCCAAAATCCACTTGGCATCTGGACCTTCAGGCATGGTGGCTTTGGCACCTGGTGAAAGGACGAGATAGTCATACTTTTCGACGTAGGTTACTTTCCAGACCCTGTCATATATGGTGACAGTTTTGGACTGACGATCAATCGAGAGAACTTCATGACGGACGCGGACGTCCAAGTTGAATCGAGCACCCAACGTAATGGGGTTTTGAAGAATGAGAAGCGATCGCTTTTCAATGGTTTCACTCAGGTGATAGGGCAAGCCACAGTTCGCATAGGAGACATAACCACTGCGTTCGAGCACCAGAATGTGTGCCGTCTCGTCGAGACGACGCAGACGAGTAGCTGCCGACATTCCGCCAGCAACACCACCAATAACCACGATTTTTTTGGGCCGAACCATGATTACAGCATATACCCCTAGGGGTATCGTTACGAGTTATTACTTCTCCATCTCAGCGAGCAATTCACGCACACGTGGAACAACAACTTCCCCATAGAGACGAATGCTGTTCATCAAGTGTTCGTGGGGCAAAGTGCCCAAACTGTATTTGAGGTCAAATCGTGAAACACCAAGCCCATGAATACTTCGAGCAAGTTTTTGGGCAACAGTTTCAGGTGATCCAGCAAAGAGAGCACCTTCAGGGCCAGCTTCATGCTCAAATTGAGCACGGGTCAGAGGCGGCCAACCACGACTACGACCGATGCGTTCGTGCATGACTTGGTAGTGCGGGAACATGAGGTTCTTCGCCTCATCATCGGTTTCGGCAATAAATCCTGGAGAGTGTTGACCTATAGGAAGAGTCTCTAACTCGAGTTGAGCAAGAGCTTGGTGATACAGATCAACATAAGGACGAAATCGCAGCGGGTCTCCCCCAATAATGGCCAGCATCAGGGGCAAGCCGTATTGAGCTGCACGAACAACAGACTGTGGGCTACCACCCACACCAATCCATGTCTTGAGTTTTCCGCCTTCAACGGTGGGATAAACAGTTTGCTCGTTCAAAGTCGGACGAATTGTTCCCTGCCAGGTAACTGGCCCGCCCTGAACAAGGTGGGCGAATAGATCGAGTTTCTCCTCAAAGAGCTTTTCGTAATCTTGAAGATCAAAACCAAACAAGGGAAAAGACTCGGTGAAAGAGCCTCGCCCCACAATCACTTCAGCACGGCCGTTAGAGACGGCATCTAACGTGGCAAACTTCTGGAATACACGAATGGGGTCATCAGAACTCAGCACAGTCACTGCCGAGCCCAGGTGAATATTCTTTGTTTGACTAGCAATTGCTCCGAGGAGAACTTCTGGAGAGGAAACAGCGAAGTCATCTCGGTGGTGTTCACCAATTCCAAAGAAATTCAGACCTACCTCGTCAGCCAATACAGCCTCTGCTGCAACGTTTCGGAGCACTTGGGCATGCGAAACAGGCTTACCATCTAGATCAACCGTGACATCACCGAATGTGTCTAAACCGAATTCAACGTCGTGTGCCACGTGGAGCTCATTTCTCATGCAGATCTGAATACTTGTTCAGGATAAGTGAAATACAGCAAGTTCTATTCCCACACCGGCTTGTTATGCCAGACTAGGTAATGGAGATATCCAAAGACGGGTATCTCTTTCCATTCACAACGGATCGTCCGGCACGTACCTGCCGGTGAAGGAGCAGTAAAAGTCATGGCTACAGTTACATTTGATAACGCCACTCGCCTCTACCCCGGCACCACAAAGCCCGCGGTAGACAAGATCAACCTCAAGGTTGAAGACGGCGAATTCCTCGTACTTGTCGGACCCTCGGGTTGCGGTAAGTCCACTACCTTGCGCATGCTCGCAGGCCTCGAAGAGGTCAACGGCGGTCGCATCCTCATTGGTGACCGCGATGTCACTGACGTTCCACCAAAGGACCGCGACATCGCCATGGTATTCCAGAACTACGCTCTGTACCCCCACATGACCGTGGCAGAAAACATGGGCTTCGCGCTCAAGATTGCCGGCGTCAAGAAGGAAGAGCGCGCAGAGCGCGTTCTTGAAGCAGCAAAGCTTCTTGACCTCGAGCAGTACCTCGACCGTAAGCCCAAGGCTCTTTCTGGTGGTCAGCGTCAGCGTGTAGCTATGGGTCGCGCTATCGTGCGCAAGCCACAGGTATTCCTCATGGATGAGCCACTGTCGAACCTGGACGCCAAGCTTCGTGTTCAGACTCGTACTCAGATCTCTTCACTCCAGCGTCGTCTGGGTGTCACCACTGTTTACGTGACCCACGACCAGGTTGAAGCCCTCACTATGGGAGACCGCATTGCGGTTCTCAAGGATGGTCTGCTTCAGCAAGTTGGTACTCCTCGTGACCTCTACGAGCGTCCTGCAAACAAGTTCGTAGCAGGCTTCATTGGCTCCCCCGCCATGAACCTGTTCCCCTCAAAGGTTGTTTCGGGTGGTGTTGAATTCGGTAACACCGTTGCCAAGGTTGACGCTGAAGTAACCAAGAAGGCTACTGGAGCTGTCACTGTTGGTATTCGTCCCGAAGACCTCACCGTGAACAAGGACAAGGGCCTGAAGATCAAGGTTGATGTTGTTGAGGAGCTCGGTGCAGACGGTTACCTTTACGGTCACGTCACCATCGATGGCACCGAGCACAACATCACTGTTCGTGTTGATGGTCGCGACCACCCCATGCGTGGTGACGAAGTATTCGTCCTTCCCACCGAGAAGCACATCCACGTCTTCGACGCAGAATCCGGTGAGCGTCTTTCAGGAGCAGTAGCTCTCTAGATATTCACCTGAATCTACTGGATTCACAAAACCATTTGGTGCAATGTTGCCCGCGATCAGATCACTGGTCGCGGGCAACTTACTTAACAAGAGAGATTGATAGATGAGTGGTTCACTCAACATCACCGCTGCGACAGTAGAACCAGGCCTGTTAGCTCTACCCTGGGATATCCCACTGGAAAACTGGCCAGACGACACCATCACAGCACTACCCAAAGGCATTTCTCGCCACATTGTGCGTTTTGCTCAACTCGACGGCTACGTCATCGCTATCAAAGAGACCACAGATGAAATGGCCCAGGGCGAATATGACATGTTGCGCAATCTGCAAAAGATTGAAGTTCCCTGCGTTGAACCTGTTGCTGTCATTCAGGGACGTACGGATATTGAAGGCAACCCACTGCCTTCTGCACTCGTGACGCGTCACCTCAAGTTCTCAATGCCCTTCCGCGCGCTCTATTCGACCACTCTGCGTCCCGAAACTGCCCAACGCCTGGTGGACTCCCTTGCCTTGCTCTTGGTTCGCCTCCACAACGTGGGCTTTTTCTGGGGAGACGTTTCCCTCTCCAACACCCTCTTTCGTCGTGACGCAGGGTCGTTCGCTGCGTATCTGGTTGATGCCGAAACAGGCCGCCTCTATGACAGCTTGACCAAGGGTCAGCGTGAACATGATTTGGAGATTGCTCGGGTCAACATTGCCGGTGAACTCATGGACATTCAGGCAGGCGGCAAACTCGATGCAGCAATTGATCCGGTTGCCACCAGTGACCGCATCATGGCCAGTTACGACACTCTGTGGCACGAACTCAACGATCCAGAGCTTCTCGAACAAAACGAACTCTGGAAGATCAACAAACGTGTTCAACGATTGAACGATTTGGGCTTCGATATTGAGGAGCTCTCCATCAAGACTGATGCTGATGGCACCAAGGTGAAAATTCAACCCAAGGTTGTGGACTCAGGTCACCATGCCCGCCGATTGCTTCGCCTCACCGGTCTCGACACCGAAGAAAACCAAGCCCGACGCCTCCTCAATGACCTGGACTCCTACGCAGCAACTGTGAGTCTTCTCAATCTTGATGAAGAGGTAGTGGCTCATTTGTGGCTCACTCGTGTCTTCGAGCCTGTCATTCGCACTGTCCCCGAAAACCTCGACAGCAAGTTAGAACCAGCTGAAGTGTTCCACCAAGTATTGGAACACCGCTGGTTCATGTCGCAAGAACAAGCTCGTGACGTCCCTCTCAACGAAGCGGTTCGTGACTACATCGAAAACGTTCTCCAATACCGCAGAGACGAAGAAGTTGTGATTAACCCTCCCACGGGGACCTTCACAGCAGCCGTTGACATCATTCGAGATGAGGACGATTTCGAATACAACGACGAACCAATGCCCCCTCGTGGTGCTGATGAACCTGTTCGTGATTGGCGTGACCTGGTTTAGCCTGTAGTCATGCGTGCCGCCGTAGCCACCAGCCAAAACCATGACAATCCCCTTGCAGGTTTGCACCTGCAAGATGTGCCTGAACCCGAAGTTCCGCCAGGATGGGCAAAAGTTCGTCTGGTCACAGCCTCACTGAACCCCCATGATGTGTGGACTTTGAGAGGGGTGGGTCACCCCGCTGAACGCATCCCCATGATTTTGGGCTGTGACGGAGCTGGTTACACAGACGATGGCAAGCCCGTCATCATTTATCCCGTCGTTGCCGATGCAGCTCGAGGCATGGGTGACATGACCATGGATCCTCAGCGTTCCATCATTAGTGAGCTCTATAACGGCACTTTCGCTGACTACATTGTGGTTCCAGAAAGCAGTTTGGTGCCCAAGCCCGAATGGTTGAGCTTTGAGGAAGCTGCTGCCATGGGTATTGCGTGGGGAACCGCCTACAGAATGCTGTTTTCGCGTGCAGGACTCAAAGCAGGAGATCGCGTTCTTGTTCAAGGCGCATCTGGGGGCGTAGCCAGCGCTGCGATATCGCTCGCTAAAGCCGCAGGAGCAACTGTCTATGTCACAGCGCGTGATGAACGTAAACGTCAGTTTGCGCTCGATATAGGCGCTGACGCTGCTTTTGAACCAGGAGCCCGACTCCCTGAGCGCGTCGACATCGTGGTGGAGACCGTAGGAGAGGATACCTGGTCACACTCGCTCAAATCTCTGCGCCCGGGCGGCACAGTAGTGATTTGTGGAGCGACCAGTGGCCCCAATGCGAATGCAGACCTCAACCGTGTTTTCTACCAACAACTCAGCATTATTGGCTCCACTACGTGCACGTTGGCGGAGTTCTATAAATGTCTTCGTGTGATGGAAGAATCCGGTGCACGACCTGTAATTGATCACAGTGTGACGCTGGAAAACATTCACCAGGGTTTTGAAGCACTGATTTCTGGGGACAATCTTGGAAAAATTGTTGTCCAGATCAGCGATGAACAATAAGTTCTAAAGAACTTTCTTCACCACAGAGGACTTCAGCTGCATCTGGCCGAAACCGTCAACCTTGCAGTCGATGTCGTGGCCGTCTGACGCACCAGGAACCAAACGAATATTGCGCACCTTGGTGCCCACCTTGATGTCTTGAGGGAAACCCTTGACCTTAAGCCCCTTGACCACGGTTACTGTGTCGCCGTCAGCAAGAATGTTGCCGACAGAATCTTTGATGATGGAGGAGTCATTAGCCTCATCTTCTTCAGGGTTCCACTCATGGGCACACTCAGGGCAAACCAGTAGTGCACCCATCTCGTAGGTGTATTCACTTGAACAGTGTGGGCAGGGAGGCAGAGTTTCTGACATGACATTCCTTTGAACCTCGAAAACATATCACGTAGCCTTGCAACATGAAGATAGCCCTCGCCAATGACCATGCAGGACTCGCACTCAAAAACGAGATTGCGACCTGGCTCACCGCTCAGGGGCACGAGGTTATCGACTTCGGCACTGACAGTTCAGATCCCGCTGACCTACCCGATCACGTTTATCCCGCTGCACGAGCAGTTGCAACAGGAAAAGCCGACAGAGGAATCTTTGTCGACGGTGTTGGATATGGCTCTGCCATGATTGCCAACAAGGTCAACGGAGTTTATGCAGCAGTCTGCCAAGATTCATTCTGTGCAGAACTAGCACGGAGTCACTCCGATACCAATGTGTTGTGTATCGGCGGAAAGATTATTGGCTCAGCTATCGCTATGGAGATTGTTCGTGTCTGGATGACAAATGAGTGGTTGGGAACTTCCGATGAGAAGTATTCCCGACGTGTCGCCAAAGTAGTCGAAATAAATGACGAGAATCTGAAACCAGTTGAGTAAATAAGAAAATCCCTGCCTTTACAGGGATTTTTCTTTGTGGATCTGAGGGGACTCGAACCCCTGACCCCCTGCATGCCATGCAGGTGCGCTACCAGCTGCGCCACAGACCCGTAACCTCGCAATATCTGCGAGACAACTTGTTTAGATTACTACATCAGGACTGTGCTGAACGAACTCAAGAGGGATTGCAGGGCAGTCCTTCCATAGACGCTCAAGTCCGTAATACATGCGTTCTTCTTCGTGGAAGACGTGAACAACCAAGTCACCGAAATCGAGAAGAATCCAACGACCTTCAGCACGACCTTCACGACGAATAGTTTTCACGCCAGCTTCGATCATCTTGTCTTCGATTTCGTTAGAAATCGCGATGACGTTGCGCTCATTGCGACCAGTAACAAGAAGGAAGATATCGACCAGAGGCAGTGGCTCAGAGATATCGAGCGCAACTTGATCGAAGCCACCTTTGTCATCTGCTGCTTGTGCAGCAATTTGGAGCAAACGGTGAGCGTTTTCAGTAGCAGCCAATTAGAACAGTCCTAAGAAATAACCGGCAACGAATAGAGCAACCACTCCGACAGCCAAACCGGCAGCTGTGATGGAGAGGATGAAAGGGAGGCGTTCATTCATGCCACGAGGAGTTGTGACGACGCTGTTGGAGATGTTGTAAGCAGAGACGGCTGTTGCGGCAGATACAGGTGCCATTCCCTGGGTTGGGGCTACTTCTTCGTCATCTTTGATGACATCAATATCTGAGGTGTCTAGGTTTTCTAAGTTTGCACCCACCTGAGAAACAGAAGACGGAATCAGGATGGAGCCTGTAATCACGATTTCGCCGGTGGGGTTAATGGGAGCGATTGATCCTGTGGTCTCAGGAAGAGTCGGAAGAATCAGAGCATTGCTGATGACGGAAATAGATCCGGTCGTTGCGGGAACAGAATTGGCGAGGTTGCCGTATTCAATGTTGACCTCACCGGCTTCGACAACTGCTTCAGCTGCCGCAACAGCTTCAGCGATAGCAATCGCGGCAGTTGCTTCAGAAATAGTCTGTGGTTCTACTTCTTCTTCGTACTCATCATCGTCGACGGTATCCAATTCTTCGACAACAAGTTCTTGCGAAGTTTCCTCTTTGACGGATGCTGCGGCTGTAGCTGCGGCTGCGGCTGCGGCGATGGCTTGTTCTTCTTTTTCGAGCGCAATTCGTGCCTGTTCGGCTTCGAGTGCTTCTTGTGAAACTCGAGCAGCTTCGCGTTCTGCAGCGAGCTCAGTTTCACGAGCTTCGGCAGCAGCAAGAGCTTCTGCTTCACGTGTAGCTAATTCGGCTGCATCGGCTTTGCTTTGTTCTCGAGCATCTTCTTCCGCGGCCTTTATTGCTGCCTTTTCAACAGTGAGTGTTTCAGCAGCGGCAGCTGCGGCAGCTTTAGATTCAGCAGCGGCAGCAATCTTCTCTTGTTTGGCAGCAAGAGCTTGAGCTTTCTTTTCTTTTCGAGCAAGTCGTCGCGCTTCACCCTTGGTAGGGCCGGTGGGCACGTCGGAAGTCTCAACAGAAACAAGTGAATCGAAGCCTGAGGTAACAATCTCACCGGTCTGATCAGAAACCGCGGCGAGTGTCTCCTCCACCGCAGATAGCGATCCAGAATCGAGTGCTGGAGCAACGGCAAGAGGTTCAATGGGGCCAGTTTCTGCCGAGGTAACTGGAACAGAAACGGGAGGGATAGAAGTCTGTTCAACTACTGACTGAACTGGAGCAACAATTTCTTCAGCAGGTTCTTCAACAGGAGCAATGTGCTCTTCAACAACTTCAGCTTCGAATGCCTTGGCAGCAGCAGCTTCTGCCTGTGCTTCAGCTTTCGCAGCTGCAGCCATTTCAGGAGTGATGACGGGCATCTGTCCTGTGGCAGCAATGTATTCGACAACAGCTGCGTCCGGGTCGATTCCACGGGCTTCCAGCTCACGACGTGCCTTGCGCGAGAGGTCACCGAATTCGTTCAACACGATGTCGGGAGTATCACCACTCACGCATTTCTCCGATACAACTGATGTTCTTCAATAAATTCAGCGACGTTGTCTGGAACAAGACCTTCAAGAGATTGTCCGTTCACAATTCGTTCACGACACTGCGTGGACGAAATAGGCAAAGCCGATATTTCTAGCAAGTTTACGCTGGGTGAAAGCTTTGCGGGAACTTCTGGCTGTGTGCCGTGGCGAGAAACCACAACAAAGGTGGCAAATTCACCTAATTCTTCATAATTTTTCCAGGATTGAATTCCTGCAAAAGCTTCGTCTCCCACGATAAAAAATAGCTTCGCACCGGGATAGAGCTTGGATAAATCACGAAGAGTGTCAATCGTGTAGGTGGGGCCTGGTCGATCAATATCTACTGAACTCACAGAGAAGTGTTGACTGTCTTCGAGAGCCAAAGAAACCATGGCTAGCCGCTCCGCAGGAGTTGCTTCTTCGTCTTTGTGCCAGGGATCACCCGCAGGAACAAACAGGACGTGATCCAAGTGAAGACCCTCAAAAACCGCTTCTGCAACAGCAATATGGCCGTTTTGAGGTGGATCAAAAGTGCCGCCTAGGACACCGATACGTGTTTCCTGACCGTCAACGGTCATGGTGAACGTTCCTAGTGGTGTGCTGCGTGGTCGCTCGCGTCAGACCACTTCTGACGGTGACGTGCTGCAACATCTTTGTAGCTGTAGGTAACCAGACCAAGGAAGGTGAAGAAACCGGCTGCAATGATGGCGAAAGCAATTGCTGGAATGACCAGGGGGAAGCTCTCGTGACCTTCGGCGTTTGCCAGAATTTCTACTGTGTTCATTGTTACTCCACGTGTGTGTTGACTACTTCTAAAGTCTAGTGGCGAATCTGACCAGAACCGCGGACCAACCACTTGGTCGAGGTGAGTTCAGGAAGCCCCATAGGACCACGGGCGTGAAGTTTCTGGGTAGAGATTCCCACTTCTGCACCAAAACCGAACTCTCCCCCGTCTGTGAACCGTGTTGAGGCATTGACCATCACAACAGCAGCGTCTACTTCAGCAAGGAACTTATCTGCTTGCGCAACGTTGTTGGTCAGGATTGACTCGGTGTGCTTGGTTGAGAATCGACGAATATGGGCAATTGCTTCGTCAAGATTTGAAACAACTTTGACGCTCATCTCAAGAGCCATATGTTCGGTTGCGTAATCCTCATCGGTCGCCAAACCGATGGTGGGGAATATCTCACGAGCTCTAGCGTCACCCTTCAGAGTAACTCCCGCATCAACAAGGCGAGTCAGAATCGGTGGCAATGCTTCTTCAGCAATGCTGTCCACCACAATCAGCGTCTCGAGAGCGTTGCAGACGCTGGGCCGTTGAACCTTTGAGTTGTGTGCAATCTCGACTGCTTGAGCAATATCTGCGCTCTCATCAATAACCAGGTGCACCACACCAGCACCTGTTTCAATAACAGGAACCTTGGACTCGAGAACAACCGCGTTGATGAGGTTTGCTGAGCCTCGAGGAATAAGTACGTCTACGTATCCGCGAGCAGCCATGAGCTGAGTCGCACCTTCACGTCCAAGCTCATCAATACTTTGAACTGCTTCGGCGGGAAGACCAGCAGAAACTAGTGCTTTTTGAATGAGTGAGACAGTGACCGTGTTGGTGTTCTCGGCAGCAGATCCACCGCGAAGAACAGAGGCATTACCGCTTTTGATGCACAGCGCAGCAATATCAACGGTCACATTGGGACGAGCCTCATAGATTGCTCCCACCACGCCAAAAGGCACGCGAACCTGGCTGAGGTGAATGCCATTGGGCATGTCATTGCCGCGCACCACAACACCAACTGGGTCTGGCAAGGAAATGACATCACGCACAGCATTGGCAAGTGATGTGAGACGCTCTGGTGTGAAACGGAGGCGGTCCAGTAATCCTTCGGCCATGCCGCTGGATTCGCCCGCCTCGATGTCAAGGGCATTAGCCGCCAAGATGGCACTGTGGTTGGCATCAATCACTTCAGCAATAGCAGCAAGTGCGTGGTTCTTTTGCGCTGTGGTCAGGGTTGCCAGAGCGCGTGAAGCTATCTGAGCAGCTTCGAGCTTGGTTACCAGCGCAGCGGAGAGTGATGAGGATGCCATGAGTCAATGCTACCCAAGCAAGAATTACTCAGATGCGGCGTCGAACCACGTACCGACGTTATCGCCGCGCAGGGCTGAAGCAACAAGTGCAGCATTGGTAATGAGAACAGCTGTTCCAGACTCTGCAGCAAACTGCGCAGCAGCTGCCTTGGTTCCTGCTCCCCCGCTGCCCACACCTGCCGAGCCAATCGAACCAAACTCGACATGGTCGAGAAGGTGACCATAAGGAACCAGCTCGATACGTTCTGCACCGGGCACTGTAGGTGGCTTCGTGTAAATACCGTCAACATCTGAGAGCAGCACGAGAACATCTGCATTCACGAGCTTGGCTACGAGTGCTGCCAAGTGATCGTTGTCACCAAAACGAATTTCTTGGGTCGCAACAGTGTCGTTCTCATTCACGATGGGAAGCACACGAAGTTCCAGAAGTTTTTCCATAGCAAGAGCAGCGTTGGAACGGGTGCTGTCATTCTCGAAATCACCAGATGTCAGAAGGACTTGGCCAGCAACAATGTTTGAGTGATCAAGAAGCTCTTGGTAACGAACCATGAGACGACTCTGCCCCACTGCAGCAGCAGCTTGGAGAGTAGGCAAGTCAGTAGGGCGAGAAGTCAGGTTGATGTATGGGAAACCGGTGGCCATGGCGCCAGAGGAAACCAGAACAACCTCGGTGCCACGACCGTGAGCTTCAGCAAGTGCTTCCACCAGTGTCTTGATCTGGTGAGCGTTCTCTCCACTGATGGAGGAAGAACCCACCTTGACCACAATCCTGCGGGCAGCAGGAATATCTTGACGGCTACTAACTCTCATCTGCTATCTCGTCATCTACCTGCCACAGACCAGCATCACGTTCACGAACGAGCTCTTCACGAGCTTCCTGCTTGGCATCCATCAGGTCGTAGTACTCATCACGACGTTCCTTGTTGGTACGTCGGTTGTTTTGGTTCAAACGGTCGTCAGTTCCGCGAGGACCGGTCATCAACTCTGCTGCGGAAGTCATCGTGGGTTCCCAGTCGAAGACCAAACCATTTCCCTCACCGATGATGACAGTGGAACCAGCAACGGCGCCCTTCTTGAAGAGCATGTCTTCCACGCCTGCCTTAGCGAGACGATCAGCGAGGTATCCCACAGCTTCTTCATTGTTGAAGTCGGTTTGTTCAACCCAACGCTCAGGCTTGGCACCGATAACACGGTAAATGTTTCCGCCAGATCCACCCTCAACGCGGATGATGTACCCCTGGTCATCTACCGCACGTGGGCGCAGCATGATGACAGGTACTACCTCGTTAGCAAGAGCTTCCTTGCGTCCTTGCTCAACGAGTTCAGCAAGTGCAAAGGAAAGCTGACGGAGTCCTTCGTGGGAGACGGCAGAAATCTCGAACACGCGGTAGCCACGCTCTTCGAGGTAGGGACGAACCATGTCTGCCAAATCTTTGGCATCAGGAACATCCACCTTGTTCAAGGCGATGAGTTGCGGACGCTCCAGAAGAGGAACCTGATCGGAGGGAACAGGGTAAGCAGCTAGCTCAGCAAGGATCACATCGAGGTCAGAAAGCGGATCGCGGCCTGGATCGAGGGTTGCACAGTCAATCACGTGCAAAAGCGCGGTACAGCGCTCTACGTGACGCAGAAACTCAAGGCCTAGACCCTTACCCTCAGAAGCACCTTCGATCAGTCCTGGGACGTCTGCGATGGTGTAACGAACTTCACCAGCCTGAACGACCCCCAAGTTGGGGTGCAAGGTGGTGAAGGGGTAGTCGGCAATCTTGGGACGTGCTGCTGAAAGAGCAGCAACCAAAGAAGACTTACCTGCAGAGGGGTATCCAACCAAGGCAACATCGGCCAAGGTCTTCAGCTCGAGCATGACATCGCCCTCGAAACCCTTAGTTCCGAGTAAAGCAAAACCTGGTGCCTTGCGCTTGGTCGAAGCTAAGGCAGCATTACCCAAACCACCCTGGCCAGCAGGAGCAACCACGACACGCATACCTGGAACGTTCATATCGGCAATGACGGTGCCATCGGGGTCTTTGACGACGGTTCCCACAGGAACAGAGAGAACGAGTTCTTCTCCCTTGAAACCCTGACGGTGATCGCCCATGCCAGGTCCACCGTGTGGAGAATTGATGTGAGGTGAGCGGTGGTAGCTCAACAAAGTGGTGACCTGAGGATCAGAGAAGAGAACAATGTCTCCACCGTCTCCACCGTTACCGCCATCAGGCCCAGCAAGAGGCTTGAACTTTTCGCGCTTGACTGACACACAGCCATTTCCACCGTGACCGGCTTTGAGGTGCAGGGTGACGTTATCGACAAACGTTGCCATGTCTGCTCCTTTTCTGCCGATGCTCAGGCGTAGATGTTGCGGATGTAAATAGGAAAAGGCGAGCTAAAAAGCTCGCCCTTCCTCTAAAGCTATTTGTACTGGTGTTAGACAGTCACAATGTTGACGACCTTGCGGCCACCCTTGTTACCGAACTCAACAGCACCAGCTGCGAGGGCGAAGAGAGTGTCATCGCCACCACGACCGACGTTTACGCCGGGGTGGAAGTGAGTGCCACGCTGACGAACGATGATCTCGCCAGCAAGAACCTTCTGACCACCGAAGCGCTTTACGCCGAGGCGCTGTGCGTTGGAGTCACGACCGTTGCGAGTGGAGCTCGCACCCTTTTTATGTGCCATCTGAGTCTCTCCTAGGCCTTACTTAATGCCGGTGATCTGAACGCGAGTGAGCTCCTGACGGTGGCCCTGACGCTTCTTGTAACCGGTCTTGTTCTTGTACTTCTGGATGATGATCTTGGGGCCGCGGAGGTCGTTGAGAACCGTAGCGGTTACCTTGACCTTTGCCAGCGATGCCTGGTCAGCAGTGATCTTGTCACCGTCAACGAGGAGAACTGCGGGAAGCTCGATGGAGCCAGACTTGTCAGCCTTTACACGGTCCATTGTGACAATGGTGCCGACCTCGACCTTTTCCTGGCGACCGCCGGAGCGCACTACTGCGTAAACCACTTTGCTACCTAATTTCTTAAAGCTAATGAATTGTTTCTGCGTTGATTTCCTGGGCAAACCGGACTATCCGCAGAAGATTGGGGCTGAAACGCTCAGAATCGAACGAG
>NZ_JAVWTF010000026.1:0-25739 GCF_036667855.1 Aurantimicrobium sp.
AGAGATGTCATAAACAAACTTGTTCCAGCCCTCTGTGGGCTTGTCACGCTTCTTCTTGGCGTCGAGAACGCGTTCAGGGGTGAGCATAGAAACGGGTTCTGGCTTGCTGGAGGGCTCACCGGAAAGACGATCACGACGGGAAGGCAGTGAGCCGGTGTCGACGTTTTCGAACTCTTCCACAACGACTTCTTCTACCTCAGCCACTGCAACGTCTTCTGCCGGAGTGGAGACAATAGGGTTTTCACCGCTAAGAACCGATCGTAAAGATGCTTCCATATCGGAGCTCACGTTGCTGGTGAGCGAGACTGGAACCGCAGGGAGTGAAATCGTGGAAACTTCAGGAGCTTGTTCGACTTCCCGCTCAGCGTTGGAGGAAACTTCAGAGATGCGCTCAGGTGATTCTTTCTTGGCAGCAGTCTTCTTCGAAGCCGACTTCTTTGCAGAGTTCTTTGGTGTTTCCGTGCTCACGAAATAATCCTTCAGTAGTTATGTAACTGTGTGAGTCTACCCAATTACGGGCACTTACTAGATGACTCAGGTGTTTCCACCTGACTGATTCTGGAGTCTAGTTAGCTGGGGTAATTGGCGTGATGACCACGATGAGGTCACCTGCTTCAACCTGCTGAGACTTCTGGAAAGAAACACGTTCAACGCGGCCGGTAATTGTTGCGGTAATTGCGGCTTCCATCTTCATCGCTTCAATCGAAGCGACAGGATCTCCAGCAGCTACAGTCTGACCAGCTTCAACCTTGACCGTAACGACACCAGCGAATGGTGCTGCGACGTGACCGGCCTCAGTGAGGTCTGCCTTCTCCGCACTCTTGGTGCTGATTTCAACCGAGCGGTCACGCACGAAGACGGGACGCAACTGACCGTTCAACGTCGTCATCACAGTTCGCATACCCTTGGGGTCTACTCCACCAATGGCTTCGAGGCCCACGTAGAGGCGAACGCCTCGACCAAGGTCAACGATGTGCTCGCTGCCTGATTCCAGTCCGTAGAGGTAATCCACGGTATCGAGAACAGAAACGTCACCGTAAGTTTCACGCACCTGTTCGAATGCCTTGGTGGGCACGGGGAACAGCAATCGGTTCAAAGTTGATCGACGTGACGCCGAACCCCCAGCCAAACCTGCGTGATCTTCTTCAGAAAGAGGCGCGACCTGAATGTTGATGGTCTTACCCTCAAGCACCTTGCTGCGGAATGGTTCAGGCCAGCCACCTGGGATATCTCCCAGTTCACCTGCCATGAATCCGATGACCGAGTCAGGGATGTCGTACTTTTGAGGGTTCGCCTCGAAGTCAGCAGGATCAGCCTTCACAGCAGCTAGGTGCAGAGCAAGGTCGCCGACAACCTTGGAAGATGGTGTCACCTTAGGAACGCGACCCAGGATTTTGTTCGCCGCGGCATACATATCTTCAACCAACTCGAAATCATCGGCGAGGCCCAGCGCAATAGCCTGCTGACGCAGGTTGGAGAGCTGGCCACCGGGGATTTCGTGGTGATAAACACGACCAGTTGGTGCAGGCAGACCTGATTCAAATGGCTTGTAGATGTTACGAACTGCTTCCCAGTAGGGCTCGAGGTCGCATACGTTGTCCAGGTTCAAACCGGTGTCACGCTCAGTGTTGGCGAGGGCAGCAACAAGTGCAGAAGCGCTGGGCTGGCTGGTAGTGCCAGACATGGGTGCCGATGCAACGTCGACTGCGTCAGCGCCTGCGGCCGCAGCAGCAAGCAGAGTTGCCAACTGACCACCAGCAGTGTCGTGGGTGTGAACGTGAACCGGCAGGTCAAAGCGCTCACGGAAAGCAGTAACGAGCTTGGCGGCAGCTGCGGGACGCAGAAGACCTGCCATGTCCTTGATAGCCAAGATGTGTGCACCAGCAGCCACAATGTCATCGGCAAGAGCGAGGTAATAGTCCAGGGTGTACTTGTCCTCGGCAGGATCCAGCAAGTTGCCTGTGTAGCAAACAGCTACTTCAGCAATAGTGGTGCCGGTTTCCAGCACAGCTTCGATAGCGGGACGCATCTGGTTGACATCGTTGAGCGCATCAAAGATTCGGAAGATGTCAACGCCGGTTGCGGCAGCTTCTTGAATGAATGCCTTGGTGACTTCTTCTGGGTATGGGGTGTAGCCCACAGTGTTACGACCACGCAGCAGCATCTGGATGGCGACGTTGGGCAGTGCTTCACGCAACTTGGCAAGACGGTCCCAGGGGTCTTCTCCGAGGAAGCGCAGTGCAACGTCGTACGTTGCTCCACCCCATGCTTCAACCGAGAGGAGCTGAGGAGTCATGCGTGCTACATAAGGAGCCACATTGACGAGGTCCTTGGTGCGAACGCGCGTAGCAAGAAGTGACTGGTGAGCGTCACGGAAAGTGGTCTCGGTAACAGCAACGGCCTTCTGCTGACGCAGAGCTTCAGCGAATCTCTTGGGGCCTAGTTCAAGCAGTGCCTGACGGCTACCTGCAGGAGCAGGAGTGCTCAGGTCAATACGAGGAAGCTTGGCCTTGGGGTCAGCACCAGCTGGGCGAGGACCGTTGGGCTTGTTGACGGTGACGTCAGTGACCCAGTTGAGAATCTTGGTTCCGCGGTCCTTGGACTCACGACCGGTGAGCAGGTGGGGTCGCTCATCGATGAAGCTGGTGGAGAGATCTCCAGCCTTGAACTGTTCGTCGTCCAGAACTCCCTGCAGGAACGGAATGTTGGTGGAAACGCCACGGATACGGAATTCAGCAAGTGCGCGGCGTGAGCGGTCCACGGCAGCGGTGTAGGTACGACCACGGCAGGTGAGCTTCACCAGCATGGAGTCAAAGTGAGGGCTAATCTGCGAACCAGGACTGACTGTTCCACCATCGAGGCGGATACCAGCACCACCGGGTGAACGGTAGGTCGTGATCTTGCCTGTGTCGGGGCGGAAGCCTTGTGAAGGATCTTCGGTGGTGATGCGGCACTGAAGGGCGAAGCCACGAACGTGGACGCTCTCCTGGTGCAGACCGAGGTCGTCGAGCGACTCCCCCGCTGCAATGCGCATCTGTGACTGCACGAGGTCAACATCGGTGACCTCTTCAGTCACGGTGTGCTCAACCTGAATACGAGGGTTCATCTCGATGAAGACGTGCTGACCAGCACGTTCACCGGCGGTATCAACGAGGAACTCTACGGTTCCTGCGTTCTGGTAGCCAATGGAGCGAGCGAAAGCCACAGCATCGCGGTGCAGAGCTGCACGCAGCTCGTCCGAGATGTTCGGAGCTGGAGCAATCTCCACAACCTTCTGGTGGCGACGCTGAACCGAGCAGTCACGCTCGAACAGGTGAATGGTTTCGCCCTGGCTGTCGGCAAGAATCTGAACTTCAATGTGACGTGGACGCAGTACAGCCTGCTCGAGGAACATCCGACCATCGCCGAAAGCACTTTCTGCTTCACGCATGGCGGCTTCGAGGGCGGGACGAAGCTCGTCCATGGTCTCCACGCGACGCATACCGCGTCCGCCACCGCCGGCAACAGCTTTAGCGAAGATGGGAAAACCAATTTCGGCAGCTTCTGCCAAAAGGTGGTCAATATCGGTGGTGGCCTGAGTGGACTTGAGCACAGGGACACCGGCTGCAATTGCGTGGTCCTTTGCGGTGACCTTATTTCCGGCCATTTCCAATACGCGGGCAGGAGGACCAATGAAGGTGATGCCGTTGTCTGCTGCGGCCTGGGCTAGTTCTGGGTTTTCAGACAAGAAACCGTAACCAGGGTAAATAGCGTCGGCGCCGGAGAGCTTGGCCACACGAATGATCTCGGCAACGTCCAAGTAGGCACGAACGGGGTGACCTGGTTCACCGATCTGGTAAGCCTCATCCGCCTTTTGGCGGTGCAAAGAACTGCGGTCTTCCTCAGGGAAAACAGCAACTGTCTTGGCTCCGAGCTCTACAGCCGCACGAAAGGCGCGGATGGCAATCTCGCCACGGTTTGCAACCAGGATTTTCTTGAACATATGACCCCTTCGAATGCCGCCAGCATCGGTTCGTAGTTAGGTACTCCCAGCCTACAGAAGGTATCGTGGTGCTAATGCACGTCGTCAGTATTAGTTCCCTGAAGGGTGGCGTTGGTAAAACAACGGTCACCCTCGGTTTGGCATCCGCTGCGTTCGCCGCCAATTTGCGCACACTTGTGGTCGATTTTGACCCCCAGTCCGATGTTTCCACCGGTCTTGGTGTGGATACTCGTGACCACCTCAACGTTGCTGACGTGTTGGCAAACCCGAAACTGAAGACAGTTCGTCAGGCCATTGCGCCTGCTGGATGGTCTGCTCCAGGTCACGCACCGATCGATGTCATGATTGGTAGCCCTTCTGCGGTCAACTTTGATGGCCCCCACCCCACAGCACGCGAGGTATGGCGCTTGGAAGAGGCCTTAGCGACCGTGGAAGACGAGTATGACCTCGTCCTCATCGACTGTGCTCCCAGCCTGAATGCCCTCACCAGAACAGCATGGGCAGCTTCTGACCGCGTTGTCGTAGTCACTGAGCCCGGTTTGTTCTCTGTTGCTGCTGCTGACCGAGCTCTTCGTGCGATGGAAGAAGTACGTCGCGGCCTGAGCCCACGTCTTCAGCCGCTGGGTTTGATCATCAACCGTGTGCGTGCCCAGTCACTTGAGCACCAGTACCGCATTCAAGAACTGCGTGACATGTTTGGGCCTCTCGTTCTTCAGCCTCAACTCCCAGAACGCACCTCGCTGCAGCAAGCTCAAGGTGCTGCGCGTCCAGTACACGCCTGGCCTGGTGAAGCAGCAGCAGACATGGCCCGTAACTTCGATCAGTTGCTCAACCGTATTTCACGCGCGGGCAAGATTGGCGAATACGCCCCCAAGTCCTAATCAACTGACGTTGATAACAAGAAAACCCCCGCTATTGCGGGGGTTTTCTTCGTAAGTGATGTTTGAGTTTTAGCCAACCTTGCGGGCACGACGAGCGGCAAGCTCATCAGCTGCATCGGTTGCTGCAGAAGTGATCTCAACCAGGCTGGTCTCCACTTCGCGCAGAACCTTGCCAATAGCAATACCGAATACGCCCTGACCGCGGCTGACGAGGTCAATCACTTCGTCATTGGTGGTGCAGAGGTAGATGCTCGCACCATCACTCATCAGCGTGGTCTGAGCCAAGTCATAGATACCGGCAGAACGGAGCTGGTCAACAGCCGCACGGATCTGCTGGAGAGAAATACCAGTGTCGAGGAGACGCTTCACCAGCTTGAGAACCAAGATGTCCCGGAAGCCGTAGAGGCGCTGTGAACCCGAACCGGATGCATCACGCACGGTGGGAACGACAAGTTCAGTGCGAGCCCAGTAGTCGAGCTGACGGTAGGTAATACCGGCCGCCTTTGCTGCCTCAGCACCACGGTAGCCAGCGTTCTCATCACGTTCAGGCATACCGTCGCTGAACAGGACATCAAGCTCGTAGCGAGCATCGTCGCTGCGGTTCAGTTCGTTCATTTCCGGCCCTTACTAGAAGCAACAACCTTAAGGTTCAAGTTGTTGTTGAGAGTTTGTATACCCAAACTTACAGACAGTTTTTAATCGTGTCTGGGATTTAAAGCTTCACACGCTCTTGGGCGTGTCGCAATCCTGAATTTATCGAGATTGCTGAGTAATTACTTGGCGCAGCATCTGAGAACGCACGATCTCGATGTGACGAGAAATCTCGTGAGCACGCTCAATAGAGCGAGCCTGGCTCGCTGCATCCTGACGGTGGCTCACAGGTACCAGTGCACGTTCAATCAATGAGTACTCACGCTCAGCTGCTGCACGCATGGTGCGCAAGTGGCGTGGCTCGATGCCGGAGCGCTGAAGTTCAACCAACGCGGTGAAGACCACGATGTGTTCTTCGCTATAAGAATCTGCTGGCTCAAGCATTCCCGCAGAAACGGCGTCTTGAAGCAAGTTCATGCTTGCACCACACGCACGAACAAATTCTTCACGGGTGTAACGAGTAGGTGCAGAAAGAAGTGAATCTGCGGACAAGCTCTGTGCATTGGGAAGAGCTGGGGTGTTACCTGCATCAATCTCATCCAAGTGAGTGCGAATGACCTTCAGAGGAAGGTAGTGATCGCGCTGCATGGTGAGAATCAGGCGTAGACGGTCAACGTGCTCAACCGAGAACTTGCGGTATCCAGAGGGAGTGCGCTCGGGAGTGATGAGACCCTGCTCTTCCAAGAAGCGAAGCTTCGAGGGAGTGAGGTCGGGGAAATCGGGAGAAACCTTGGCCAGGACTTGACCGATGCTGAGCAGGCCGCGGGTTGCGGGTGCTTTACGTGCTGCTGTTGCCATTACGCCGAAACACCTCGAGCCAGGTCAACGCGTGAAGCAAAGAATGTGAGGTGGAACTTACCCACCTGAACTTCATCACCATCTGTCAAAGCATGGCGTTCCACGCGCTCTCCTTCGTAATAGGTTCCGTTCAGCGATGCGAGATCGCGCACTTCAAATTCTGCTCCGTTACGACGGAACTCAGCGTGACGACGAGAGACCGTTACGTCATCCAAGAAAATATCAGAGTCGGGGTGGCGACCACAGGTGGTCACGTCCACATCCAGAAGGAAGCGTGCTCCCTGACTGGGGCCACGTCGAACAATCAGAAGTGCACTTCCACTGGGAAGAGAAGCAATAGCTTCCTGCTCCTCCGGAGTGACATCGACTGCTTCTAAAGCTTTGACCTGATCAATAAAGGACTGTGAAAAAGTGGCAGTTTGATCTGGTCCGGGGGTCGAAGAGGGGACCTGTGTGGCGTCATCGCCATTGAGTGAAACGTTCACTTTTCCCCTTTCGTACTTCACCACATTAGTGGACTTTTTCCCTGCGCAAAATACGAGACTTTTTATGACCTGCCAGCGGAAACTTCAAGCCCCTGAGTTGACTTCTGTGAGTTCCATCCGAACAAATCTGGACAGCACCTTCGTGAGCTAGACTAGTGACATCTTGTGAACGACATGTTTCGTTCCCTGCGTCGATAGAACGCTTCCCTCACCGAAATCGGTTGACATTTTTCTTCGGCGAACGGATGCATCATCAGATGCCTTCGCCATGTATCCCGGTTTCGATGTCGAGCAGGAGTTCTTCGTGAGCTCTGCTCTCAATTGAGTTTTTCTCAATTGATTCCTGCCAGGAAATTACTCAAAGGTAATAACTTCTATGTCTGAAAAGACTTTCTCCACCTTGGGCGTTCCCGCCCCACTCGTTGCAGCATTGACTGCAGCAGGAATTGATTCACCGTTTCCCATTCAGGTTGACACCCTGCCTGACACTCTGTCCGGCCGTGACGTATTAGGTCGTGGAAAAACCGGCTCGGGTAAGACTCTGGCCTTCAGTATTCCCATGGTTGCCCGCCTCGGTGGCGCACTAGCTGGCGGTCGTCGTCGACCAGGTCGCCCCTTGGGTCTTGTCCTTGCGCCTACTCGTGAACTGGCAACCCAGATCACCAACACAATGGTTCCTCTTGCAGATGCCTACGACCTGCGCGTGACCACCATCTTTGGCGGCATCTCTCAAGCTCGTCAGGTGGCAGCACTCAAGGCCGGCGTCGATATCGTTGTGGCCACCCCTGGTCGTCTCGAGGACCTCATGAAGCAGGGCTTCCTTCACCTCGATGCCATCGAGATCACCGTGCTTGATGAAGCTGACCACATGGCTGATCTCGGTTTCCTGCCCATCGTCACCAAGATTCTCAAAACCACTCCCACCGGCGGTCAGCGTCTGCTCTTCTCAGCAACGCTGGACAATGGCGTAGACAAGCTGGTCAACCAGTTCCTTCACAACGAAGTTCTTCACTCGGTTGACGAAGCCAACTCCCCCGTTGCAGCAATGACCCACCACGTGTTTGAAACCAGCGGCAACGATGCCAAGAAGGATCTTGTCTACAAGCTTGCCTCGGGAACCGGTCGCCGCATCTTGTTCATGCGCACCAAGCACCATGCAAAGAAGCTGGCCAAGGCACTAACCGATACAGGTATCCCCGCAGTCGATCTGCACGGCAACCTGTCACAGCCTCAGCGCGACCGAAACCTTGCTGCCTTCGGCGAAGGTAACGTCAAGGTTCTCGTTGCTACTGACGTCGCTGCTCGTGGTGTTCACGTGGACAACGTGGAGCTCGTGATTCACGTTGACCCACCCATGGAGCACAAGGCATACCTTCACCGTTCTGGTCGCACGGCCCGTGCCGGCGCTGAGGGTGATGTTGTCACCATCTGCCTGCCAACTCAGCAGAAGGATCTTGCCTCTCTACTCAAGAAGGCAGACATCCAGGTTCAGCCGCAAAAGGTGAACGCCAACTCCCCCGAGGTTCTCGAACTCGTTGGAGAGATTGCGCCTTATGTAAAGCCCGCACCCCGCGAAGTAAAGCCTCAAGGCGGTGGCGGAAACTCCACCGGTAAGAATGCCCAGCGCAAGCGTGCACTCCGCGAAGCTGGCGCAGCCAACGGTCGTCCCCAGCGCGTGACCCGCGATGGCCAGCCCGCTCGAGACCGATCAGGTCGCCCACCAGCAAATGAGAATGGAACGCGTCGCACCGGCGCGAACAAGCCCAGCACCAATGGTGGAACTCGTTCCTATGGTTCAGCTGCAGGTGGTGGCCAGCGAGCTACTGCTTCTGCAAGTTCGCGCCCCGCTGGAGCAGGTCAACGCCAACGCAGTGCACGTCCACAGGGGCGGTAGCTAGAACGCAGCTGCATCACAAAGAAGGCTTCGCACTCACCACTGAGTGCGAAGCCTTTCTTGATCAACCACAGCAGACAGATCAGCAAGCTTTCTCATACCCGCCAAGGGCTGAGCCATGCGGTGATTGTTTCTAATCTTCGGTTCCACACGGTTTAAGAATGCCCAATACCCAGCTGTAAATGGACAGGCATCCTCTCCCAATCGAATCTTGGGGTTGAACGGACAAGCCTTACAGAAGTCAGTCATCGAATTGATGTAGGCACCACCTGAGGAATAGGGCTTTGTGGCTACGAGTCCGCCATCTGCGTGTTGACTCATCCCAATCACATTGGCGGGCATTACCCAAGGTGTTCCATCAACGAAAGCATCAATGAACCAGTTGTTGAGTTGCTGAGGGTTATAGCCGCGCTGAAGCGACCAGTTCCCCAAGATCATGAGGCGTTGAATGTGGTGGGCATAACCACTGTCCCCCACAGTAGTGAGCACATGCTTCATGCATGCCGCATCCACACCTTCACCATCGAGTTTCCAGAACTGCTCGGGCAGATCAACGTTTGCCTCGAGGAAGTTGTTCCTTACGACATAGTCCTCGCCGAGGTGCCAATACAGATGCCACACCCAGTCACGCCATCCAGCGATCTGACGAACAATTGCTTCGACACTTCCAAGCGGGGCATCACCACGTTCATAAGCTGCAACACAGGCATCAATGACTTCTTGCGGGTTCAATAACCCGAGGTTCATGGGAACACTCAGCATGGAATGTGCCATCACGTCGTCACCTTGCAAGCTGGCATCTTCAAAAGGACCGAAGTCCATCAGCCTGGTTTCGACGAATTCAGCAAGAGCTTCAAGAGCCTCGGATCTTGTGGCAGCGAAGCGCCTGGGACCATCGCGTCCCAGCAACGTGATCTCTCCAGCTTCACTCCACGCCGTGAGGTCACCACGAACCTGTGTATCAATCTCATCTTCAACAGGTGCCCACGGGGCAGGCAGACCAAGATTCGTTGCACCCTTGGGTGGTGGCTGCCTGTTGTCGTGGTCATAGTTATATTGACCACCGGCAGGCTGTGGGCCCTCCATCAATATTCCGGTGGAATCTCGCCAGTGCCGGTAATAGTTCTCTAGCTTGAGTGTTCCCGGTTTCTTATCCTTGGCCCACGCAAAAAAGAACTCTTCACTACTGACAAAGCCTCGACTCGGGACTGTCGAAATCCCGAGTTCCGCAACTAGTGCTCTGCTCCCCCAGCTCGTGGGGTTGACCATCTCCAGCTCAACACCTTGTGCTTGGAGAGGAATCAAGACATCTCGGTAATGATCTGCAGAGACATAGCGAGCACGAGAACCGAGCTCTGCTTGACGGTGACGCAATGCACTCAGAATCAGGTGTGCTTTAGCCCAGTGGTAGGGACGACGTGCGAGTACACCCTTTGCTTCAATAAGAAGGATTTCTCCTCCATCATCGAAATGGGGACCAAGTTGGTCAGCCATAATCCATCGCATGTGGTCATTATTTCTTGAATAGCTGGTGTTACATAAACACTTCTGGAAAAATTCTGAACATCAATATTCAATTGGTTAACGGGGGAAAGTTAATGCCAATCAAAATGCGCTTTTTTAGTGCAGTAATTGTTTCAATATCTCTGCTTCTCAGTGGCTGTAGCAATCAAACACCTCCAGCAGAATCTAAGGAACAACAAGGACAAGAGTGTTATTCCCTTGGAAAAAAAGTTGAAATAGACAAATTGAGCTACTTGGAATGCAGATACCAAAAAAGTGGTGATTTGAATTATGTCCAGCTAACTGGCGACACAAAAGGA
This sequence comes from Aurantimicrobium sp., assembly GCF_036667855.1. Taxonomy (NCBI): domain Bacteria; kingdom Bacillati; phylum Actinomycetota; class Actinomycetes; order Micrococcales; family Microbacteriaceae; genus Aurantimicrobium; species Aurantimicrobium sp. The sequence goes on from NZ_JAVWTF010000026.1 coordinate 10,515, forward strand.
AAAGTTAACAACAATCTTGATCCAATTGAGGTTTGCAAGATTCAAGATCAAAGACCTACCGAGGGCTTTGCAAGTAGATTGAGCGGTCAGAACACTGCATTTCCTTTGACTAATACTGTTATTCCCCCAACAGGCGAATTCAATATCGGAATAATTCCAATAGATTTTCCTGATTCAGCTGCTACTCAATCTGTCGATGAGCTAATGTCTGGTCACATCAAAGATGTAGATGATTGGCTAGAGTTCACAACAGACGGAGTCACAAAATACACGTGGCACATGCCCCAAGATTGGCTACGCATGCCCCTGGAATCTTCGTTTTATAAATTTGGTAAGCAAAACATTGCGTCAGACGGCAGTTATGTGACTGTAGAAGAACAGCTTCAGAGCACTGAAGAGATGACCTCACAGATATTTTCCGCCGCAGAGGCGTTCATGAATCTAGATGAAATTGACTATTTCTGGATAGTTCTGCCACCAACAGTAAAACACGTTGATTGGACGGTCAATGGTTGGCATCTTCCTGTTCTTACCTCTAGCGGGATTCACCATCTGACTTTTTACTCCTTAGCTAACGTCCTGTGGAATCAACAGACACAGCAGGCACCAATGTATGGGATCTTGCTTCATGAAATGCTTCACGCTCATGGCGCAACCCAACATGCCCCTGGAAATGAATATGCGATGCATGTTGGTAACAGTATTGGAAGCGTTATGGGGGCTTGGGATTCTTTCATTCTTGGCTGGCGCCCCGATGAGGCTTTCGCTTGCCTAGACGCAAACAACCTAACTGAAAAAGAAATCACGCTCACTCCTCTTGACCACAAGGAGCCTGGCTATAAAGCAGCAATTGTAAAGCTTTCAGAAAAAGAAGTGGTTGTTATCGAAAGCAGACGTAAAGGCCCTTTTTCTCATAAGTGGATAGATGGTGCTGCTTTTGTGACTGCGTATGCAGTGGATTCTTCAAAATTGGGCCTGCGATTCGATGGAGACAACAGCAGAGTAAAGGACTATTTTTCCTACTACCTTGAAATTAATGAACCGCACATCGAAGGGATGGATCTAGGTCAGCCTTTAGCAAACATGAATGGACCAGATGCCGAAAATTTCTCTGTGAGACACATCGCTTTCCAAGGAGACATTTTTGAATATGGCGGAATTGAAATCGAAGTGATAAACCAAGCGGACACAGACACAGTCCGAATATCAAAGAGAAACTAACTATTCTTTCTTTCACTTGATAGGTAAAAAAGCCCGGCCAGAACTATCACTAGCCCGATCCAGCCCAAAGGAGAGATTACTTCTCCCACCACCAACACAGCCATTACGACAGCAACTACAGGTTCAAAGAGCGTGTAGACAGCTGCACGTGACGCGGGCATTGCCCCTAAGCCCACAGCAAGAAGCAAATGCCCCACTGCTGTGGGAAAAAGAACAAGATATGCCATCACTGGAATAGCTAAGGGCTGGTTGGCAAATTGGCCTGGATCGGCAATGACCAACGCGATCAACACCACAATGAGTGGCACGGCGGAAACAAGTTGGATTGTGGAGATAACTGGGCGATGACCAATACCTTGCGGGCGGTCAGCACTGGGTTTCATGAGCTTGTTCGCCATATAGGTATAGAGGGCATATGCGAAGCCGGCAATAAGCGCGAGAGCAATACCGAGCGTCACCATGTTCTGATCTCGAACAATGCCACCGCCGTCTTCACCGAAGTTTCGACCGGAGACCAACATGGTGCCACCGGCAACCGTGATGGCGGTGGCAATCAACCAGCGGCCACTAGGACGCTGCTTATCAACGACCCATTCAATGAGTCCGGCAAACAGGGGCGCAGAACCCAAAGCAATGACGTTACCGAGTGCAACACCTGCCCAGCTCATTCCGATGTAAAAAACGGTGCTGTAAACAGCCAGGCCCAGTGCCCCTAGAAGCACAAGTGGAATAGCGCCAATGTTCTTCCACGTTAACCACACCCCAGGCAAAGCAGTCAGACCCAGAATGAGCCCTCCAATACCCATGGTGCTGGCGCCAATAGCAATGGGATTGATGCCCGGAATGAAGCTGGCAGCCATGCCGGTGGTTCCCCAGAACGTGCAGGCAAGCAGTAACGCAACAACACCCCCGCCATAACTCGCGTGGGGTGTTGTTTTCATAGCTCTCAGACTAGCGAGAAGGGAACTTGGGTGGGTGAAGTCCAGCAAGTTCTTGAATCACTCGCACAACCTGGTGGCTGTAGCCATACTCGTTGTCGTACCAGACATAGAGAATGATGTTCTTTCCGTTGGCAATGGTGGCCAGGCCATCCACGATTCCCGCACGGTTGGAACCGACGAAGTCGGTAGAGACAACCTCAGGAGATTCGATGTAGTCAATCTGGTTACGCAGATTGGACTTCAGTGAAGCATCGCGAAGTACTTTGTTCACGGTGTCGCGATCAACGGCCTTGTTCAGGGTCAGGTTCAAGATGGCCATGGAGACATCTGGGGTGGGAACGCGAATTGCGTTACCGGACAGCTTTCCTTCAAGCTCGGGAAGTGCCTTCGCAACTGCTTTCGCGGCACCGGTTTCGGTGATGACCATGTTCATGGCAGCTGAGCGTCCCCGACGGTCGCCCTTGTGGAAATTATCAATCAGGTTTTGGTCGTTGGTGTACGAGTGCACTGTCTCAACGTGACCGTATTCCACACCGTATTCATCATTGATGACCTTGAGCACAGGAGTGATGGCGTTTGTGGTGCAGGAGGCTGCTGTGATGATCTTGTCATCAGGGGTAATGGTGTCGTGGTTGATTCCATAAACCACGTTCTTGAGTGGACTCTTTCCTGGTGCAGTTAAGACAACACGGGAGATGCCCTTGGCTTGGAGGTGCTGAGCCAGTCCTGGCTCATCGCGCCATCGACCAGTGTTGTCCACAAGGATGGCGTCAGAGATGCCATAAGCGGTGTAGTCCACGGTGGTGGGGTCAGAGGAGTAAATGACCTGGATGGGCTTGCCATTAGCAATGATGAGGTTCTTATCCTCATCAATGGTGATGGTGCCATTGAAGGGGCCATGCACTGAATCGCGGCGGAGCAAACTGGCTCGCTTGGTGAGGTCTTTGTCATCACCCTTGCGCACCACGATTGCTTTAAGAACTGGGCCGCGACCATTCTCGGCATTGCCGAGGAGAATGCGAGCCAGAAGACGACCAATGCGTCCAAAACCATAAAGCACAACATCTTTGGCATCGTCAGCAGTGGCAGGCTGGCCTTTGCCCGCAACCGGTGCAAGGACTTCGGCTGCATAGTCAGCAATAGTCTTTCCGGACCCTGCTTGCTCAGCGAGGATACCTGCAACATTGATCGAGGCAGGACCAGGGTTCAGCGAGACAATGGCCTGAACGAGTTCGAGCGTGCGATTGATGTCGAGTTCTTGGCCATCGACGTGACGGGCATAGCGGTGTGCTTTGACGATCTGCAGCGGCGAAGAGTTGATGAGTCGTCGACCGTGAATAGAGGTGACAACTCCGTTGTCACGATACAGTCCACCGATGAGCGGGATGAGCTGTTCAGCTACTGCTTGGCGGTCGGTCCAGGTGGCGTCATTGTGTGGTGCCATAACCAGTGGTTCTCCCTTGAAACTGTTGATAAAGCCTCACGCGTATCTCGAGCATGCGACTGGGGTATTCAGTTTGTACCGGTGACATCAGCGTCTTCCGGGGAGGGAGTAATTCCAGCCTAATTCAGGTGCGGGGAAAACTGAGGGATATACATTTGTCACTATGGAAATGTTTCAGGCAGATGGTCGCACTGTTCTCGTCATTGGTGGCCTCGGCGGATTAGGCCGAGGCATCTGTTCTGCCTTCATCACTGCCGGCGCGAATGTCATTGCCCTCGATACGAACGCCGAAAAGGAAACAGCCTTTCGAGTGGAACTTGATGCCCTCGAGGCTCAACTCAGCGTTATTTGCGCGGATGCAACCACACCCGAGGCGTATGTAGCAGCACAGACAGATGCCTCTTCTCGCGGGCACTGGATCGACACCGTGGTGGTGTGCGCAACTCCCCCACAGTTCACCAAGGCCATAGAAGACTATGACTGGGACTACCACCAGCAGATGATTGATGTTTTTCTGAAAATTCCATACGTTGCAACAACTGCACTATTGCCTGCAATGAAAGAACACTCTTTCGGTCGCATTATCAACATCACCTCAGAGGTATTTGAGAAGAGTGAGCCCTATTCCTCTGCCTATGTCGCCGGGAAGGGTGCCCAGATTGGGTGGACCAGATCTATGGCCACTGAGCTTGCCCCGTTCGGCATCACGGTTAACCATGTGGCTCCAGGATTCATCCCGGTTGAGCGCCACAAAGACCTTCCTCAAGAAGTCCTGGATGGATATCTCGCCACCGTTCCCGCTGGACATTTTGGTACCCCTGCAGACGTTGGCGCTGCCTGCGTATACTTCGCCAGCACAGAAGCAGGTTTCGTCACGGGACAGACACTGCTTGTCAACGGAGGGCGTTCACCGCACTAAAGCTGTCTAAGCAGGACCATTTGGCAGCAGAGGAACATTACGGTGTTTGAGTTCAATTCCCTGAGCCCTGTAGCTTCCACCAATAATCAAGACTGCGCCTAGCACCCCGAGCCAGCCGAGCATCTCGGCACCTAAGAACACACCAATCACAACAGCCCAGATGGGCTCTGTCCCCAAGAGCAAACTCACGCGTGCTGCCGACGTCTTGCGCACTGCCCACAGCTGAACCAAGAATGCGAAGACGGTGCAGGCCGCGGCTAGGTAGAAAAGATCAAGCCAATCAAGTGCCGTGAAGGTGGAGTAACTAGCAATAACACCTGGCACATCGGCGGCAGTAAACACCACTGCACACACCACCGTTTGCACGAAGGTGACACTGACCGAACTATAGCTATAACCGGTAGTGAGTTGGCCTAACGCAGTGACGTGAATGCTGCGCACAATCGCAGCTCCCAGCATGAGTGCATCACCCCAGTTGGGAGTGTGGAATCCATTACCCGACACCAGTAACAGCACTCCCACCACAGCAACCGTTGCAGCAATGAAATAGCTCCGCGGCAACCATCGCTTGAGCCACAGAGATTCCAATATCGGCGTGAACACGATGGTCATGCTGATGATGAGTCCGGCATTGGTAGCACTGGTGAGCTTCACACCCCATGTCTCGAGACTCAGAATTCCTGCCTGGGTCAGCCCAAAGAAGACTCCAATCAGAAAGCCGCGACGATCAAGTCGCTTGTTCGAAGAAAACAACCAGACCACGAGCATGATCACCGACGCAATCAAGAACCTGGCAGAAAGAATGGCAAAGACACTGCCGTGATCGGTGAGGACTTTGGTGGCCAGATAACTACTTCCCCAGACCGCAGCAACACCCAAGAGCAAGATGTCTGCCTTATTGCGGGAAAGAAAGTTCACGGAATTCAGCCTAGGTGCCTTGGGGGCGTTCGGCTTGCATCCAGACTTGAGGCGTAGGCTCAGGCCAAGAGCCATTGCGGCTCCCTACGAAGGGAAAGACCATGGCCGAGAAAAACATCAAGAAGAGCAGCGGTAAGACCGCTCCTGCCAAGTCGCTCAAAGAAAAGCGTGCCGACAAGAAAGATAAGGCAACTGCAAAGGCTAACTACAAAGAGGCCTAAACCTTTGTGTGCCTAGTGCACACTCAAGCCAGACACCAGCAAGGTGATGGCCAAGATAGCGAAAACCCCTGCCACGACAAACTCCATGGCAATAGTGAAACCGGTGGTGGTCATCACCTTTCTCATTGCCGAAGCAGCGTAAATCAAGGTGATCAACCACACAGCGGAGACCAACACAAAGGTCAGGCACAAGAACACCAGTTGCAACGGAACACTGTCCGCCTTCCCTAAGAACTGCGGGAAGAAAGCCAAGAAAAAGATCAACACCTTGGGATTTGTCACATTGGTGAGATAACCCAACACAAAAGGCCCCGCCTTGCGTGTGGAACCAGCTGCATCGATATCTACTTGCTCGAACGACCCAGCACGGTTGTGTGCAACCAACTTAATGCCCGCACGGAGTGACTGAACTGCCAGGTAGAGCAGATACAGCGCACCAACAATCTTGAGCCAAAACAAAGCTCCAGGTGCCCGAGCAATCAAAAGACCAACACCAGAAATCAACAACACCGACAACGTGGTAATACCTGCATAAATACCCAGCATGGTGAGAAAACCATCACGCATACCCCCGCGCAGTGTGGAGCGCAGCATCAAGAAAGTGTCGGCACCGGGAGAGAGAATAATCACCAGTGCTGAAATAAGGAACGCAGGAAGAACGGAGTAATCCAGCATGGATTACTCTCCGTCGAGGGCTGCGCGAAGTGCCTCCACCACGATGGCGTGATCGTCTTGTTGTGGAACTCCACTCGCAATGACAGCACCCACGAACGCATCTCCTACGAAGAGCGGGAAACCGCCTCCGTGTGCGGCAAAAGATTGATCGAGGCCTGTTTCGGTGTGAAAATCTTTCCCATGCGAAATCAGACGCTGACCCACAAGAAACGAAGGCTCCTGGAACTTATAGACGGTTTTGCGCTTGCGTTCGATCCAGTCATCATTCTCTGAGCTAGTTCCTGGGCAGGCATAGCGAAAGACATGTTGGTCACCAAGAAATACCGAGACGACCAATGGCCAGTTTCGCTCTTCTGCACGAGCTGCCAGGTCCATGCCCAACGCAAGAGCGTCTTCGTGGCTTAACGATTCAAAGCGTAATTCTGCGAGTTGAGTTTCTAACTCGGCAACATCGGCAAGAAGTTCAGGTTGGTCAGCCATGTACTCAACCTAACCGATGTTGTTACTTTGAAGCAGAACCGATGATGGCGTCGACGTCAATTTCAACAAGCATGTCAGGTGCAGCGAGTGCTGAGACCTCAACTGCAGTTGCTGCCGGACGAATCTCGCCAAAAAATTCACCATGAACCTTGCCGACTGCATCGAAGTCAGCGATGTTGGTGAGGTAAATGCGTGTGCGAACAACGTCACCAAAGGTGGCGCCGGCTTGCTCGAGGGCTAAAGCGAGACGCTTGAAGATCTCACGAGTCTGCGCTGCGGGGTCAGAACCACCGATTGCACCTTCTGGAGCACCAGCAGTTGTGCCCGCAATGAAGACGAAGTCTCCTGCGCGTACTGCACGTGAGTAGCCAACAACAGGCTCATAGACAGATCCAGAAGAGATAAGAGTGCGCTCATAAGTCATGACTTAACGATATCCATCTCCACAACAAACAAAAGACCGCCCCTTACCGACAAGGGGCGGTCTTACTTGTGTAGCGAAGAGAACTACGCTGCCTTACCTGCAGCAGTAGCGGTGGGAACCTCGATGAGGCGCCCGGTGACAACGTCATAGATGTAGCCATAGACAGGAATGCCGGCGGGAACCAAGGGGTGTGCCTTGATGCGAGCAACATCCTCGGTCACGGACTGTGCCTGGTCAGAGATGGTCAACCAGTCAATGTACTTTGCCTCGGCAGAGCCTGGACCGGTTCCTACGTCGTAGAAACCTTCAGCACCGAGAGCAGCAGTCTCGAGGCTGTTTGCCAGAAGACCACGACTGACCTCCTCGGTGAAGAATTCCATGCCGCAGTTGGAGTGGTGAATGACAAACCATTCCTTGGTGCCGAGGAGCTTGTAGGAGATAACAAGTGAACGGATCGCGTCATCAGAAGCACGACCACCAGCATTACGAATAACGTGTGCGTCACCTTCGCTCAAACCTGCATACTTTGCAGGGTCAAGACGAGCATCCATGCAGGTAAGGATGGCAAAGCCACGTGCAGGAGGAAGAGCTAGCTCACCCTTCGCACCAAAATCTGCAGCATATGCTTCGTTGGCTGCAAGTACTTCGTTCAGAACAGACATGATTCTTTACCTCGAAAAGATCAGAAGAAATCCGGAAGTTTTCTTCCGGTGTCTGTAACGGTAATCACTTCTGAATTGTTACGTCGCTTTGTGAAGAAAAACGAACAAATAAGTCAGTATCAAAGCACTTTGTTACGCACACATCTCAGCAACAAGAAGGCCTCCGAGAATCCAGAGGCCTTGTTGATGAAACGAATCCACCCGATTGTTACGACGCGGCAGCGGCCTTCTGCTTGTCTGACTTGTTTCCCAACAAGAGAACGACAAAACCGACCACAACCATGATGACAGCGTAAGCAATCATCAAAACGGCAAAACCTTGAGTGAATCCCTCAACTGCTGTGGGAAAAACCGAAGTATCGGTTGGCTTTGCACCTGATGCTGACCAGGCGTCCAACTGAGACTCAGCAGTAGATCCGAGCTTGTTGAGAACGTGAGCCTTTGCAATTGTGTCAATCACTACTGTCGAGGAAGCTAATCCTAAGGAGTACCAAAATTGACCAATTGTTGTTCGAGAAGATGAGACAACTCCATAATGTTTCTCGTCAGCTTCCTCAAGAATCATTCCGCCGTAAGCCACTGCGGGAACCGCAGCACCAATTCCCAAAACAATCAAAGCAGGAAGATAATCGCTCACCGATTTGGGGGAACTAAGTGCGGTAATCGCAAACAATATTCCACCAACTGATGCAATGAATGCGCCAATCAACGCAGACATTTGTCGAGTAAGAATCTTCTTGCTAATCAGAGCACCAATTGTGAGTGCAGTAGGAATCGCGAGGAGCAAATATGGAAGCTGCGAAAGTGACAGACTCAGACCTTTTAAGTCGAGCTGGTACTGGAACAGGTTGCTAAAAGAGATCAATCCCAACCCGGTTGAGAAGTTGTAGAGAAAACCCACACCTATTGCGGCAAGGAACAAGGGGTTTTTGAGAAGAGCAACTGGGAAGAATCGAAGCTCTGAACGTGAGCGCTCTCTGAGATAAAAAATGACGAACAAAACCACACCGGATACAAAAGGAACAATCGTCAGCGCAGTAAACAATCCGTTAGCCGCATGGGAGATGCCATAAAGGCTCAACACAACTGCTAAACCGAGGAGTACCTGGCCGAGAGCGTCCCAAGGTTGTTCAGTGTGAACAACAACGTCCTTGGGGAGGATAAAGAATCCCAGCAACAAAGAAAAAATGCTGAGAGCAGGGATGACGAGGAATGCCTCACGCCACCCAACTCCGACGAGAGTAGAGCCTGTAAAGGTTACTAGCAGCGTAAATAAGCCAATTGAGGCAGAGAACGTGCCAAGGGCTGCAGAGATGCCACCCTTTGCTTTTTCCCCAAAATATTTGACATAAGCAAATGCTGATCCGTACACAGCACCAAGTGCGACACCAGCAATCGCTCTCCCCAGAATAAACATGATGGGATCTTGAGAAATGGAGACAATGCCATCACCAACAACCGCTAATAGCATGGCGAAAATAATGACTTTTTTACGTCCCAAGCGGTCTGCGAGCATACCCGTGGTAATCACCGAGGCGGCAAGAGTTAAGGTGCTCACTGACGCGGCAAGAGCTGTTAAGTTGCCAAATTGTAAATCCTTGCCGGCTGATAACAACGCAGTTGAAGCAATGTTTGGATCAGCTCCCTGAATTGAAGCGAGCAAACCCAGGTATATCAGAGGAAGAAGTACAGGTGGAGACTTTGCAGCGGTGTCAACAGTTCCCATGTGCGGATAGACCTAGGCTCTCAACAACACTTCTTCGAAGCATGTGATTGAGCAGGGAGATCTTTGTGTTCCGAAGGATCCATTGCCTCTACTTGTGCAAGGAATGCGTCAAGATCTATACGCTTTCCACTGAGCCAAGTGCCTTCAACCTTGACTAAATCAGTCAATTTGTGAGGATCAACAAGGAAAGGATCAGTCGACAGTTCGCAGAAATCAGCTAGCTTACCTGGAGTAATTGAACCGACTTCGTGGTCCCGCCCAAGCTGGAAAGCTGCGTTGACGGTGTGAGCTTTCATGGCGTCTTCCAAGCTGATTGCCTGGTTTTCACCATGTACTTTTCCTGAGGCAGTCTGGCGAGTGACCATTGCCTGCCAGTTCAGCAGAGGAATGGGTGGGCTCACTGAACCATCGTTGTGGAAGGTGACTGAAGCGCCTGACTTGAACGCATCTCCCACTGCCTGCCACTGTGAACCGATTGAACTTTCGAACATGGTGCCATCAAGAAGATCGCCCCAATAAATGAACTGGAATGGGCTCATCGATAAACACACACCGAGGCGTGCAGCACGTTCGAACTGATCTTTGCGGCACGCACCAAGGTGTTCAATTCGCCAACGGTGGTCAGTGCCCATCAAACCGTGCTTGCTCAGTGCATGTTCGTAGGCGTCTAGAACTATGTCCATACCCACATCACCATTGCAGTGGAATGCCATCTGGTAGCCAGTAGGTGTCAACTTGTCCAGAATTTCATCGAGCTGGGCACGGTTGTAGTTCATCATTCCTTCACCACCTGGGCCCAAAGGAATATTGGCGTTCTTAGTGGTGTCGTTATCGAGATAAGGGAAAGATGCCGCAATGGTTCCTACCCAAGGGGAGCCATCTGCCCACAACTTGATGCCCTGTTTCTTCAACTTTGTATCTGGAACGGGGATAGCAATGGGATCAGCGCAATCTGGCTCAATTGACATGTGATACAGCGATATACGCAATGGGCTGTCTGGTGCCATTGCCATTGCTACGTAAGCCTTGAATTGGTTGGAAGCATAGGTGTGCTCAGATGTTGAGGTAATTCCATTTGTCGCCATGAGTTTGTACCACTGAGCGATAGGAGCAAGTGGATGGGTAGCTAACGATGCAAGCACCTTCGAAGCAGCAACGAGAAGTGCAGCAGATTCATAAGCACGTCCGTTGGAAGTACCGTCTTCGTTTCTTCCGTAGCGAGCACCAACCGGGTCAGCAGGAGGCTTTCCATCTGCCCATCCAAGAAGTTGAATGTTTGCCGTGTTGAAGTAAACCTCGTGACCGGAATTATCAATCACAATAACTGGACGGTCAGGAAAATAATTGTCCAAAATCGTGTTGGTAAGTTCAGGTGCGTTGTGGAGAATACGATCAAGACCGTTGAACGCCACAGGGACACCAGCGGGAGTTTCTGCATTCACTTTTGTGAAATAGGCGGTGACGTCATCAAAAGTAGGGAATCCAACGTATGGAGCAATCCAGTGAGCAGGAGATTGGGTGCTCAAACCGCTCAGCGCAGGGTGGCTGTGAGGATCAATAAGTCCTGGTGTCAGCACTGTCTTTCCTGCGTCATGAACCTGCGCATCTGAATGTGCTTCTTGAAGTTCAGAAAACGATCCGACAGCTGAAATTAATCCTGTTGATGTGTCAACAGCAACTGCCTCAGCTCGGGGGTTGTCTGGGTCCATCGTAATGATGGAAGACGCCTTAATGATGAGGTCTACAGCCATGAAGTGCTCCTTGTTCAACGAAACAGATGCAGTTGGACTATCTGTCTAATGTTCTCAATTCAGACTATGCCGAAACTGACAAAAACTACACACTCAAATGTAATATGAGCGTAAAAACTGAGTTATCTGAGAATGTTCTCAATAGCCTTACCCTGAGCTAATTCATCAACCAACTTGTCCATGTAACGAATGTTGCGCATGAGGGGATCTTCTACGTCCTGGACTTTCACGCCACAGACCATTCCGGTTATCAGGACAGAGTTGGGATGTACGTGTACACGTTCAAAGAATTCTTGAAGAGACTCCCCCGATGAAATTGCTAGATCGAGCTGTGTGCCATCGAGTCCGGTCAACCACGACAAGACTGTACGGAGCTCAGACTCTGAGCGGTTCTTTCTCTGAACCTTCGTGACATACAGCGGATAGATATCCGCAAAAGGCGTTGCGAACAGGCGCTGCATGTTCGCCAGTTGCCTAGAGCTCAGGGGTCCGGTTGTCATAGTTTCTAAATCTCTTGTTCGTCCTGAGTAACACCGTAATCAAGACCATGATTCCAAGTCCACCAATCAGAGCTGGCGCCCACAAAGCAATCGAGACCGCCATGAGCCCAGTGAAGAGATCTCCTAGACGAGGACCGCCGGCAACGACCGAGTAAAACACACCCTGTAAACGTCCACGCATCTCATCAGGAGCTGCCGTCATCAAGATGGTGGAGCGGAAGATGGCAGAAACCTCGTCAGAAGCACCCATACCCACAAAGCACAGCGCTGCAAGGCTTAATCCCAGCACATTCACTTCGGACCAGGTGTTCCCCACCTGGCCAAAGGCGCCCAGCATTCCAAAGAGAACCACAACACCGAAGAGTGCAATGAAGGCACCATAAACAGTGATGGCGCGGCCAATAGCGAGACCGAAATGGTTGATCCGCGCCACGGGACCACTGAGCACACTGGTGGAGAAAGTTCCCACCGCAGCTGCTGCGGTAAGAATGCCCACGGTGGTGGGACCACCGCCGATGACGGTGGCAGCAACCGCAGGAAGAACGGCATAAGGGCGACCTAAGCCCATAGCAATGATGTCGAAGAGGAAACTGGTGCGAATGTTGGGAGCAGTGCGAAGGAACGCCAAGCCCTGCTTGATGCCATCCCAGCCTTTGGCAACGGCGTCGTGAAGAGGTGGGATCTTGGGCAGGGTAAAGACCCCGAAGAAGCCAGCCAACATCAGCACCATGTCCACCATAAAGGTCACCGTGAAGCCGGAAGTTGCCACTAGGACTCCAGCCAGCGCGGGACCAACGGTGTATTGAATACCCATTGAAATTCCACTGAGCGCATTGGCTTTGGGGACATCTTCTAACTTGAGAATGCGAGGATATACAGCCATGCGTGCAGCACCAGAGATGATGTAGGCCATGGCGCTAATCGTGGTGAAGACATAGAACGGCCACACGGCAACGCTGGAGCCATTAGCCTCAAGACCGGCATCCGTCACTGAGAGAGCGACAAGACCCAAAGTTGAGATGAAAGAGACGGTGATCGCACCAAGAATGACAGTTCTGCGGTCTTGACTATCAGCAAGCATGCCACCCCATGGCCCGGCAAAGAGCATGGGAATAAGTGCAATTCCGCCAACAAGACCCACCATGAAGGTGTTGTGGGTGATGTCGAAGATCTGCAGGCCCACCGCCATGATGGTCATCTGTGCACCAATGCCAGAAAGACCAGCACCAATCCAAAGTCTGGAGAAAGCGGGAGAAACCTTGAGCGGCGTCAGATCGACGAAGCGGCGCTTGGTTTCAGTCACTGGTTGAGTCTAACGCTGAGCTTTCACTTGACTCAGACGCGTTAAGCAGTAAAGCGACGGTCATAAGACCGCCGCTTTCCAAATGGTCGGGCTGACAGGATTTGAACCTGCGACCCCTTGACCCCCAGGCGTCCAGACGGCTTCGGCCGGACCGGATTCCGCGTGATTCCGGGCGTCAGATCATGCGGAGCACGTCACGAGATGCATGGTTTGCACGGTTCTGGTCCCCTTCTGGTCCCCCTCATCAATCACGAAGATCCTGAACGAGGTTGCTCCGCGGTGCGAATCGCAGACCGAGCGCCGGGATCAGCGGTGCTGCCTGAGTGCACTTGCCACAGGTCCCTCAGGTCAGAACCGGCGAGGTCTGACCCGCGCGGAACGTGCCGACCCCAATCAGCGTCAGACAGTTGCGAAAGGAACTCACGCGCCTCTGACGGACGAAGGGATCCTGGTTCGTGGCCCTGTGCGAACTCCGCCCCGAGCGAGTTAGCTGCCGTTCTCGGAACTGAACTCATCCGCATCACCACGCCTGCCTCGGTGTTGACCCCGTGATAGAGCATCGCACCGAGCAGGTTGATGCTTCGCAGGTCGCTCTCGCTGACGTTCTCAAAATCGATACCGCTTGTGGAGGCGTCGGTGTTCGGAGCCCGGTGACCGAACTGTCGGGCGAAGGCGGTACTGAGGACGAACGCGTTGGAGGAGTCGACTTGATGGGCGACCGTCGCGCCGGTGTCGCGGAGGAGGTCGGCAGCGAGGCAGAGTCGCCAGCCGGCGGTGTCATGCGGTAGAATCGAGTCCATGCATTTGTACTTCCTGTGACGGTTGAGCAGGCCTACCGCGCTCGTTGAGAAATCCGAGACTGCGGCGACCGCTCGTTCTGACCCTTCTGGGTCGCCGTCATTTGCGTACCTATCTGCCTGTCCGTGGCTGGTGGTGCGTCGTCTCGAAGGACTTCAATGCTTACCCCGACGAACCGTCATCCGGCGCGCCATCGCGCGCAACTCATCACTTCCGACGTGTCTTTGATGCGCGGAGCCACACCCGTCCTCCATCATGTCGACCTCACCCTCACTTCCTCATCGCGTGTCGCGATCGTGGGAGAGAACGGGCGAGGGAAATCGACCCTCCTGCAGGTACTCGCTGGCGTCCTGGTCCCGGACAGCGGAACAGTCCAGCGCATTGGCACGATCGCTGTGGCCGAGCAAGAGATGACCGCCGCTGACAGTCGAACTGTTGGGCAAGCGGTCGCAGAGGCGATCGCCGAACCACTGGCCGCGTTGGCGGCGCTCGACGCGGCCGCTCTCGCTCTCGCGGACAACACGGACCGGGCGGAGGAGCAGTACACGGCCGCGTTGGAACATGCCGAAGCGCTCGATGCGTGGGATGCCGAACGGCGCGTGCAGATCGCGCTCGAAGCACTCGACGCGGAGACGGACTCGACCAGGCTTCTCGCAGACCTCTCGGTGGGACAGCGTTATCGGGTACGGCTGGCGTGCCTCCTGGGCGCCGATCACGACTTCCTCCTGCTTGATGAGCCCACCAACCACCTCGACCGAAGCGGGCTCGAGTTCCTGACCGCGCAGCTCCGAGCGCGGAGCGGGGGTGTTGTCGTCGTCAGCCACGATCGCGCGCTGCTGTCCGACATCGCGGAGACCATCGTCGACCTGGACCCGACGCCGGACGATCGGCCGCGCGTGTACGGGAACGGCTATGCCGGCTACCGGGAGGGACGTCTGGCCGAGCGGGAACGCTGGGAACAGGACTATGACCACCAGCAGGCCGAGCATGCTCGGCTACAGGACAGTCTCAGCGCCGCGCAGAACCGACTCGTCTCGGGGTGGAGACCAGAGAAGGGCACCAACAAGCATGGGCGCGCCACCCGGGCCGGCGGGCTTGTGCAGAACGTGCACCGACGCCAGGAAGCACTCGAAGCCCACGCCGTCACCGTGCCGGAACCGCCTCAGCTCTTCCGGTTCCCCGAACTCCCCACAAGAACCGGCGCGGTTCTCCTCAGCGTCGATCACGTCAGCGTCGCCGGGC
>NZ_JAVWTF010000027.1:0-25398 GCF_036667855.1 Aurantimicrobium sp.
TGTCTCAAGAGACTAGCGAGACGAAAAGTCGACCGCAAGAAAGAGAAATCCGGTGCGATGCCGCGGACGACACCGCACCGGATTAATGCCTTTCAGTGTGGTGAGGCTAAAGCCTCATCAGCTACTGGTTATGGCTTGTTCTCTTCGTAGTACGAACCGATTGCCTCGCGGTACTCAGCAGGAGTGGTGTTACCTGCTACGAGGTCGATTACGGCAGCCTTCAGGATGTCGTAGTAACCGGATACGGGCCAGTCAGGGTAGAAACCAAGACCGTTGTCAGCAACGAGCTGCTGGAAGAGAGGCAGAGTGATGGCAGTGGTTGGGTTGTCACCGAGCTCAGTTGCGAGCAGTGGGAGACCACCGTTGTTTGCCATGGTGTTCTGTGCCTTGGGCTGAAGAGTCAGGTTGATGAACTCTGCAGCGAGGTCAGGGTTCTTACCCTTTGCAGGGATAACCCAGATGTTTCCAGCAGAACCGGTCGATACAGCGTTACCAGGGTTGAGGATCTTGCCCCAGGTGAACTTAGCTGCACCAGCAACGGTTCCATCCAGCCAGGTACCACCAGGCATGAAGGGAGAAGTACCGCTGGTGAATGCTGCGACTGCGTCGTCAGCGGTTGCACCAGAAGCGCTCGATGCGATGTAACCCTTCTGGGTCCAGCTCTGGATCTGCTCAGATGCCTGAGTGAATGCTGCGTCGTTGAAGTCAACTTCACCGTCGAAGAACTGGTAAGCGTTTACCCAGTCGTTGTCAGCCTTGTTCAGGGTCAGGTTGTATGCGAGGTGCACGAGCATGTAGTCAGCTGCTGCGATAGGAGTGATTCCTGCAGCAACGAGCTTTGCGAATGCAGCTTCGAGGTCAGCCTGGCTCTTGAGAGCAGTTGCGTCGATACCGTTTGCGTTCAGAACGTCAGCGTTGTAGAACCAACCTACGTACTCACCGTAGGTAGGAACACCGTAGAGGTCTCCGTTACCCATGAGGCCGTCGGTGTAGCGTCCAACCTGCTGTGCAGATGCGGGGAGGAGGTCAGTCCAGCCGTACTCAGCTGCGTAGTCCTCGAGGTTGAGGAGCAGACCAGCCTGTGAAGCTGCACCAGCGGTACCGTTACCCTTGTTCCACTCGGAAAGGTCAGGTGCCTTGTCAGAGTCGAGGATGGAGTTACCCGACTTCTCGATCTGTTCCCAGGTCTTGAACTCGAAGTTAACGGTTACGTCAGGGTGTGCAGCCTTGAACTCGTCGAGAGCCTCAGTCCATGCGATGTACTGTGCGGTGTCTTCACCGGAGTACCACCAGACGGTGAATGTCTTGCTGTCGTTACCACCAGCGGCACAACCCGAGAGGGTGCCGAGGGTGAGCGCACCTGCAGCAACAGCTGCGGCGACGCGGAGACCGCGCTTGCTTACCTTCATGTGTAATTACCTTTCTCAGTGGTGACCAATTTGGCCACGCAACTTCTTTGGTGCTTCCAGGTTGACGCGCATCGTCGACGCGCGTCGATACAGAGAAATCTACCTAACACAATGAGGGTATGTCTAGCCCGGAATCACCGTTTCGCCGTTTCGTAACCGAATCGTGATTCAAGGGGTAATTTGTTCCCTCACCCGCGTAATTGCGGGGCAGGACCAGTACTGCCCCGATCAAAGAACTGAGGCTGCGTGAGGTTTTGAAGTACAGACTTTTTATCCCCATTGAGGCGGGCGATCAAATACTGGACTGCCATGCGTCCAAGTTCGGGACCATCCACGTTAATGGTGGTCTGAGCAGGAACAGTCATATTCGCTGCTTCATCTGAGAGACCAAAGCTCAACACTGATAAATCTTCTGGAATCCGAATTCCCCGTGCTCCTGCAACTTCTAATGCACCAATAAAGGCCGGTTCATTGAAGCCGATAATGGCGGTGATATCTGGTTGCTCTTGCAATAACTCCTCGAAGGCCTGGCGACCAGCACGAATAGTGGGCTTGGGGTGCTTGATGGTCACGTGGACGCCCGCACGCTGGGCAACCTCAATAAGAGGCTTCTCCGTGCGAACTACAGGCCCATAACCAGCTTCAACCAATTCGCCGCGCATAGAAATCACACCAATATTGGTGTGCCCCAAGTCAGCGAGGTGATGAATGGCCATTGGGCCCCATTGCGAAAAGTCCGCGTCAACATATGTCAGATCTTGCGAGTCGTCTGTTCGACCGATGAGGCAGAAAGGTGTTCCACTCTCTCGGAGTACTTCTACTCGAGGATCCTGAGAACGGACTTCCATGAGAAGAACACCCTCAACAAGACCCTGGGCAACAATTTTCTTGAGCGACGCAGTGTCTTCTACCGCGTTGGGCCACAACAGTAATTGATAGCCGTCTTCCGCGGCAGCTTCAGCTGCAGCTTCGACATACTCAAAGTCTGTCTCGCCAAAGCCGCGCTCCCCCACGGGGAATAGGAGTGCAAGCAATCCAGACTTCTTACTTGCCAGCGCTTGCGCCATGGCGTTGGGGACGTAGCCCAACGTCTTCATTGCCTCTTCGATGCGCTCGCGAGTGTCCTCACTGATGGGACGAACGCCAGTTAAGGCATAGCTGACTGTGCTCTCGGAAACACCAGCCATGCGCGCAACATCAGCACGCGTAGCTTGTTTGGGCTTCTTCGTTGAGGACACATCTGTAGCCTAAACGAATTCATCGACACGCGTCGACTACTTATTCGATGAATTTAGGCTTCGATTACGAGCGGAATAATCATCGGACGACGACGGTAGCTCTTCGAGACCCACTGCCCCACCGTGCGACGAATGACCTGCTGCAATGAGTGCGCATCACGAACACCGTTGTGAGCGGCTTCTTGCAGTGCTTTGGCAATCGCGGGCTTGATCTCATCAAACACAGCGTCGTCTTCGGCAAAACCCTTGGCGTGAATCTCAGGCCCCACAATGATCTTGCCGGTGGCAGGATCCACGACCACGATGATGGAGATGAAGCCTTCCTCAGCGAGGATGCGACGGTCCTTGAGGTCGTTATCGGTGATCTCACCCACGCTGGATCCATCCACATAGACGTAACCAATATCGAGCTGGCCGACTACGCGGGCAATTCCACCCTTGAGATCAATGACAGTTCCGTCTTCACCCAGGATGGTGCGGTGTGCATCGACACCTGAATCAATCGCCAGGTTGGCGTTGGCTACCAAGTGACGGTATTCACCGTGCACGGGGAATACGTTCTTGGGTTGCAAGATGTTGTAGCAGTAAAGCAGCTCCCCTGCCGCTGCGTGACCTGAGACGTGCACCTTGGCGTTGCCCTTGTGTACGACCTTGGCACCCAACTTGGTGAGTCCATCAATCACGCGGAAGACGGCGTTCTCATTTCCGGGAATCAAGCTTGATGCCAGAATCACCGTGTCCCCGGGACCGACCTCAATTTGGTGCTCGAGATTAGCCATGCGGGCAAGCACCGCCATGGGTTCACCCTGGGAACCCGTGGACATATAGACCAGACGATCATCAGGAAGCTCTGCTGCCTTCTTGGCATCAATGATGGTTCCTTCCGGAACCTCCAGGTAGCCCAGCTCTGCCGCGATGCCCATGTTGCGCACCATCGAGCGCCCCACGAAGGCGACGTGGCGTTCGTTCGCGACGGCGGCATCCAGCACCTGCTGCACGCGGTGCACGTGCGACGAGAAGCTCGCCACAATAACTCGGCGCTTAGAACGGTGAATCACGCTCTCCAACACAGGCCCAATGTCACGCTCAAGCGGAGTGAATCCAGGAACGTCAGCGTTGGTGGAGTCGGGCAGGAACAGATCCACGCCTTCTTCACCGAGACGTGCGAATGCACGCAGATCGGTGAGACGACCATCAAGGGGAAGCTGGTCCATCTTGAAGTCACCAGTGTGCAAAACAAGACCCGCTTCGGAGCGAATGGCCACGGCCAACGCATCAGGAATGGAGTGGTTCACGGCAACGAACTCGAGCTCGTAGGGACCGAACTGTTCCTTATCGCCTTCCTTAACCTGCAAGGTGTAGGGCTGAATCCGGTGCTCTTTGAGCTTGGCTTCAATGAGTGCCAAGGTCAGTCCTGAGCCCACCAGAGGAATGTCATTCTTCAAACGAAGCAGGTACGGGACAGCGCCAATGTGGTCTTCGTGACCGTGCGTGAGCACGATAGCCAGAACGTCATCCATGCGGTCACGGATGTAGCTGAAGTCAGGAAGGATGAGGTCCACACCAGGCTGAGTCTCTTCAGGGAAAAGAACACCACAGTCCACGACAAGGAGCTTGCCGTTGAGTTCATAGACGGTCATGTTGCGACCAATCTCCCCCACTCCTCCGAGTGGGACAACGCGCAGCGTTCCGTGTTCTAGTGCAGGTGGGTCAAACAGTTCGTTAGGCATATTCCTCTTACGAGCATGGATCGAAACGATCCGTATTCACGCCCTGGCGGTTGCCCTGACGAGTGTGGCGCTACCTGGTAGTGCCGGCGATTTTGGGCAATGCTCCGCCAGCGGCGGCATTGCGGTCTGGGCGGAAGTTAGAGAAGTCCACACCAGCGATGGGGCCGACGAGAGAGATCTCGTCTTCGATCTTGGCTGCTTCCCACTCTTCTGGACCAACCAGAGGAAGGCGCACGCGTGGGCTGCCGATGCGGCCCAGACCGTGCAGAACATACTTGGCAGCAACAGTGCCAGGTACGTGAGTCATGATGGCACGAACCAGAGGCTCGAGAGCCTTGTGCTCTGCAGTAGCTGCAGCAAGGTCGCCGCGGTTTACTGCATCCACCATCGCACGGTAGGGAGCAGGAGCAACGTTGGCAGTGACACCAATGAGACCTGAAGCACCGATGGCCATGTGAGGAAGAACGTTAGCGTCATCGCCAGAGAAGTAGAGCAAGTCAGTCTGGTTCAGCACACGGCTGACTTCACTGAAGTCACCCTTGGCGTCCTTGACCGCAACGATGTTCGGGTGCTTGGCCAAGCGAAGGATGGTTTCGTACTGAATCTGAATACCGGCACGACCTGGGATGTCATACATGATGAACGGCAGGTCCGTTGCGTCAGCAACCATGCGGAAGTGTGTGAGAACACCAGCCTGGGTGGGCTTGTTGTAATACGGGGTGACAGCCATGATGCCGTCGGCGCCAGCCTTGGCGCTCTTCTTCGCCAGTTCAATAGCGTGAGCGGTTTCGTTAGAAGGACCACCCATGATGATCTTGGCGCGGTTACCCGCAACCTTCTTACCAACCTCAACCAGCTTGACCTTTTCGTCGTCAGTCAGGGTGCTGGTTTCTCCAGTTGTACCCGTGACCACAATGCCGTCAGCACCGTTGGAAATGACGTTGTCAATGTGCTTTTCAACGTCGTTCCAGTCCACTTCGCCATCGGCGGTGAAAGGAGTTACGAGCGCGACAAGTACTTGTCCGAAGGGGTTTTCTGGATTGGCCACAGATAAAGCGTACTGAAAAGCCGTGATTACGGCGAAACGCGGCCGTGCTCGTTGAATGCCGCATAGGTCAACGGCATGAGCTTGGCCCACTCGTCTTCCATCTTCTCAGCAACCATTTCAATCTCTCGCTGAGGGAATGAAGGGAAGTGAGTTCCTTCACGCTTGGTGCGCAGGGAAAGGAAGTTCATCAGCGAACGAGCGTTCATGGTGACATACATCGAGGAGTAGGTCGCAACGGGAAGTACACCACGAGCTACTTCACGAGCAATGCCAGCTTCGAGCATGCGCTCGTACTCTTCATACGCAACAGTCACAGCACGTTTGGTTGCTTCCTGCGTCAGAGCAGTCTGCTCTGCAGTTCCTGGAACGAAGTCATAGGCGCCTGGCTTACCTACCTGAATCAGGTTGCGGTCAGCAGCTGGCACATAGAAAACAGGGTTCAGTTCGCGGTAACGAGCAGACTCTTCGTTGTAGGAGGCAATGCGGTGACGCATGAACTCACGAAAAACAAAGATGGGCGCCTGGACGTAGAAGGTCATCGAGTTGTGCTCGAAAGGAGAACCGTGGCGATCACGCATCAGGTAGTTGATTAGACCCTTGTCGCGCTTCTCATCCTCTGCACGAGACTCAGGAGTGTGCATGGACTCTTCAAGAGTCTGCTCTCCCTGGGTCGACACACGTGCAGCAAAAAGCACATCGGAGTCGTGGGCGCTCGAGCGCACCAATTCAACAGTTACATCTGAACGAAATTCAATCTCAGCCACGGGTAAAACCTTACCCGTCGTCACGTTACGTCACACTCGGCACGGCGGGGTTGAAGAGAAATAGTCTGTAATAACTATGGATCTTTCGCTCGTTCTTCTGCTGCTCGGCGGCCTCATCGTGGTGTCCACTGCGTTGGGCTTGCTGATCAAGGCGGCAGAAGGCCGAGTGAAGAAACAGGATGGCCTCACTCGAATCGACCCTTCAACCCTCGGTGAAGGGATCGAGTTCGGAAAAATCGGAACACTGTTGCAGTTCAGCTCCGAGTTCTGCACCAAGTGTCCTGGCACTCGGAAGTACCTCGAGCAGGTGGCGAAAGATCATCCCGGTGTCACCCATGTTGATGTTGATCTGACCAACCGCCAAGACTTGGCTCAGCAGTTCAACATTCTGCAAACCCCTACCACTTTCATCCTCGATGACAGCGGCGCTATTGCCGCTCGCATCGGAGGATCGCCCCGCCCCGAAGCAGTTACCGCTGGTTTGGAAATCGCTATCAAGAGAGAGCACGACAGCTATGTCATCTAACAAGCCCAACCCCCTCGCAGCTCAGCCCGGCACCAAGGGCATTGACCCTCGTGGTCCCCGCTTTGGTGCCACCATCACCTTGATCACCCTCACCGTTGAGTTGATCTTCCTCCTCTCCAATCCAGAGGCTCTTTCCAGCAGCAACACACTGGCTCAAAACTTCGCCACTCCTGCGGGAATCCTTCTCACCTACATCACTGTCATCTTTGCCATCGGCGCATTCGCCGGTATCGGCAAGCACCCCTATGGCGCTATCTTCAAGGCACTGGTTCGTCCACGCCTGTCCGCTCCCACCGAGCTCGAAGACCCCAAGCCGCCCACATTCGCTCAGCTGATCGGCTTCATCATCACGCTGGCTGGACTTGTCTTTGCCGTCCTCGGCATCACGACCGGTGCGATTATTGCCGTGGCATTCGCTTTCGTCGCAGCGTTCCTGAACTCCGTATTTGGTTACTGCCTCGGCTGCCAAATCTATGTGTTGCTGGTGCGCGCCGGTATCGTGGGACGCGGAAGCGCTTCCGCCTAACTCATTCACTTTCGAGCCACGGCCGCTTCCACATATTGGAGGCAGTCGTGGCTCGTTCGTTAACGGTTCTCATTGCTGGTGGCACCGGCATGATCGGTACTGCCCTGACCACAGAACTCGAACAGGCAGGTCACAAAGTTCTCCTGCTCTCTCGAACCCCTGGTGCTCAGCGCATCGTCTGGAACCCTGAGTCAACTCCGCTCGACCTCGATTCCATCGCCGCAGAACACGGTCCAGTTGATGTCATTGTGAACCTGGCAGGTTCCACCATCAGCAAGATGCCATGGACCGCAAAAACCAAGAATGAGATTCTCTACTCTCGCTTGTCTTCAACAAGCACGATCGTGGAAGCAATCGAACGAGCCAAGAAGAAGCCCCGCGCACTCATCAGCGGTTCAGCCGTGGGCTTCTATGGCGACCGGGGCGATGAAGTTCTGACTGAGTCCTCTGCCCGCGGTGACGGATTCCTCGCGGACGTTGTGGTCTCCTGGGAAGCAGCAGCAAAGCCTGCAGAAAAGCACACACGTGTTGCTTATGCTCGCACCGGCTTGGTGCTCGGCAAGAAGGGCGCCTTGGGACCGCTCCGGTTATTGACCTCGTTCTTCGTTTCCGGCCCGCTTGCTGGCGGAAAAGACTGGTGGCCCTGGATCAGCCTGCGTGATGAAGCCCGCGCACTGGCGTTCTTGATTGAGCACGACATCTCAGGTCCGGTCAATCTTGTTGCCCCCACGCCAGCAACCTCAGGAACGCTGATGAAGGCACTGGCAAAGCTCCTGGGGCGCCCCTATTGGTTCCCGGCTCCGGGTTTTGCTCTCTCTCTTGTTCTTGGCCAAGCAGGTCGTGAACTGCTGCTTTCCAGCCAAAAGATCACACCTGAGGTTCTGTTAAGTTCAGGTTTCACTTTCCTCGATAGTGACGTATCGGAAGGTCTGCAGTCTGCTCTGAGATAACGTGGAGGTATGGGTGTACGCATCGAAAAAATTGACCTCCCTGGTTTCGGAGTTCGTCACGACGTCGTGACACAAGCCGGCCAGCACATTGGTGTCCTCAGCTTCCGCGACGGTCACCGTGAAGTTGCTCTTTATGACCCCGAAGACCCGGATGCCATCCTCGGCTCCGTCGCCCTCACCGGTGATGAAGCTGCAGCACTCTCTGACCTCCTCGGTCACGCTGCCCTGCTGAGTCAGCTCTCTGGCTTAGGTAATGGCACGATCGGACTTTTCACTGAGCAACTCGTCCTACCTTCTGACTCCCGCTTCTTGGATCGCCCCCTCGGTGATACTCAGGCTCGCACCAAGACCGGTGTTTCCATCGTGGCGATCTTGCGCGGCAAGGACGTCATTGCCTCCCCCACACCATCAGAAATCCTTCGCATGGATGACCTGATTGTTGCAGTGGGAACTCGCGAGGGTCTCGACAAGCTCGACAAACTTCTGGCGCACAGTCAGGTTTAGTAATGCACGACGAGACCTGGATGCTGATTGAGGTAGGAGCATTGCTCCTGGGCCTCTCTCTGCTGGGGCGCCTCGCCATCAAATACGGCCAATCCCCAATCCCGCTCTATATGACGGCAGGGTTAGTTTTTGGATCGGGAGGCCTGCTCCCACTTCATGCCAGTATCGACTTCCTCAGCTCCGGAGCTGAGCTTGGAGTTGTGCTGTTACTTGTCATGCTGGGATTGGAATATTCACCCACTGAGTTAGTGGGAAACCTGAAGTCATCTGCCCGTGCAGGAATTTGGGATGGTCTTCTCAATGCCGTTCCGGGTGCCGTCTTTGCACTGATCCTGGGCTGGGGACCTATTGCAGCACTTGTCATGGCAGGTGTGACATGGGTTTCTTCTTCGGGAGTGATCGCCAAAGTATTGCGAGACCTCGGGCGTCTTGGTAACCGCGAAACCCCCATTTTGCTGTCTGTCTTGGTTCTCGAAGACCTCGCGATGGCCTTCTATCTACCCATCCTTTCTGCGGTAGTCATTGGCGCAAGCCTGCTCGAAGGAGCCATTACAGTTGCTATTGCTGTGGGCTCTGTCACCGTCGTCCTTTATCTCGCTGTGCGCCACGGTAAGAAGCTCTCCCGCATATTCCACTCAGAACAGCCTGAAACCCTCCTGATGGGTGTCTTGGGCTTGACCATGCTGGTGGCTGGACTTGCCTCAGAAGTGCAGGTTTCTGCGGCAGTTGGCGCCTTCTTGGTTGGTATTGCTCTCTCTGGTCAGGTTGCTCACAACGCCGAAAAGCTACTTGCTCCGCTGCGTGACTTGTTCGCCGCAATCTTCTTCGTCTTCTTCGGCCTCACCACAAACCCAGCAGATATTCCTGAAGTCTTCTTCCCCGCCCTGATTCTTGCTGCGGTCACTATGAGCACCAAGGTGCTCACCGGTTATTTGGCCGCGAAGAAAGCAGGCATTGGTCGCCCTGGTCGTTGGCGTACAGGTGTTGCTTTGATGCCTCGTGGTGAGTTCACCGTCATCATTGCCGGCCTTGCTGTTTCTGCCGGCGTTCAGCCACTGATTGCACCTCTGGCTGCGACCTACATGCTCATCACGGTGATCTCAGGACCTGTCCTGGCGCGCATCACCGACACCGCCTGGTTCAAGCAGCAGATGAAGAACGCAGCTAAGCGCGAGGGTGCGCTTGCTGGTAGCTCGAAGTAAGTCGTTCCATCGAGACGTGGGTATAAATCTGCGTCGTGCCCATGCTGGCGTGGCCGAGCATCTCTTGCACGATTCGCAGATCAGCACCACCATCTAATAGATGCGTTGCTGCGGTGTGGCGCAGTGCATGTGGACCTGCGGGACCACTGCCACCTAACGGCTCTAGCAATGATGCAACAAGCGCATAAACAGCACGGGTACTGAGCTTCCCACCACGTGCTCCCACAAAGAATGCTGTGGTTGCAGGCTTCCCCTCAACCAAAAGCTTCCGCGACCTAGTGAGGTAATCCGTCAAGGCAGATGCTGCAGGAATACCAAAGGGAACTACTCGTTCTTTAGAACCTTTACCCATCACGCGCACTGTGAGGCGATCGAGATCCACATCCCCCATACTCAAACCCACCAGTTCTGACACGCGAAGGCCTGAGGCATAGAGCAATTCAATAATGGCGAGGTCACGCAGTGCGAGGGGCTCGCCCTCACTTGCTCGCTCGACTAAACCTTCAAAGATCTCATCCAGTTGTGGCATCGAGATGACGCGAGGCAACGAATGCTCTGCCTTGGGCGACTTCAGACGTGCTCCCGCATCATTTTCAGAGATCTCCTGCCTTCGCATCCACGCTGTGAAGCTGCGCACGCTTGCCGAGCGACGAGCAAGGGTTGTTTTGCTCAGCCCTGATTGTGCTGATTCATAAAGCCAGTCACGAAGAAACTCCAGAGTGATCCCATCGAGGCTCTTCACATTCCTTCGTTCGGCGTAGTTTGCAAGATCTCGAAGGTCCGAGGAGTAGGCCTTGATGGTGTGCTCGGAGTAGCCACGCTCAGCGCCCAGATAGGCGATGAAGCCGTCTAGGGCACTCTCAAGCTGCATACGTTCAAGGATGCCTCACTCTTCAGCTTCTGCAAGCTCTGACTCGCTCAGAGCAGGTGGCTGACCTGGCAGAAGTTCCAACATCTCCGACGCCGTCGTGACGCAGACGGCGTCATATTCACGCAGTAATCGATGGCACCCAGCAGATGACGCACTGGTCACCGGCCCTGGCACAACACCGAGGGGCCTGCCCAACGTTGCGGCATGGTTTGCAGTGTTGAGCGAGCCTGAACGCCATCCTGCTTCCATCACCACAGTTGCCTGGGCAGAAGCAGCAATCAACCGATTGCGGAGCAAGAAGCGCCACTTAGTGGGCGCATAGCCACAGGGGGCTTCCGCCAACACGAGACCGGTCTCAATGATGCGTCCCAGCAACGCATCATGGCCGCTGGGATAGAACCGATCGACGCCACCAGCGAGGAATGCCATGGTTGTGCCACCGACAGCAAGTGCTGATCGGTGCGCCATTCCGTCGATGCCATACGCGGCACCAGAAACGATGGCCACTCCTGTTTCAGCAATGGCAGAGACCGTTTCCATCGTGACGTGTTCGCCATACCCCGTGGAGGCACGAGCGCCCACAATTGCCAGTGAGTTCTCAAACTGTTCCAAAGAAGAGCGCTTCCCTCTTCCCCACAACACCAGGGGTGCATGCATGCCGAGATCATTCAAGCCATCAGGCCACAGTTCTTGTTCAGGGGTAATGAGAAATGCCCCCAACTTGGCCGCATGCGTCACCGCATTGAGCGCATCACCTGAGCTCAATCGTGGGTGCCAGCGAGTAATCCCCTCAGCCAAGTCCTCAGTGAACTGTGAAGGATCCCATTCGAGCTCATCAAGATCCTCACACTGCGCAATGATTTCGTCGGCACGTAATCGTTCGATCAGGAACTGAAGTGCCAGTTGCGGCCCGAAGAGGCTGATGAGCCGTCCGGCGACTCTGTCGCCCGGCTCAACCAACGTGCTCCAGGCAGCACGAGCAAAACCCAGGGCAATCTGTTCGGATTCTAAATCTTCTGGCAGCACCTGCCGCATACTCTCTTCAACGGCCAGGCTGGGCAAACCACAAATTGTTGTCATGATGACCTCCGCAGGGAATCATCGCGATAGAGCTCAGCGTCAGTGCGCCAACGACACAACTGTGTGATTCACTCGAGGTGCTTCACAACTGTGGAGGACTACTCGTCGAGAGCAAGTTCCTTGGGCAACTCGAACTCTTTCGACGAGAGTTCCTCGACGTTGACATCCTTGAAGGTGAGAACGCGCACGCTCTTGACGAAGCGGTCGGCACGATACACATCCCAGACCCAGACATCGTTCATGGTGAGCTCAAAGTAGAAGTCGTGTTCTGCGTCGATGCGCTTCACGTCAACCTCGTTAGCGAGGTAGAAACGACGTTCTGTCTCGATGACATAGGAGA
The DNA here is from genome assembly GCF_036667855.1 of Aurantimicrobium sp. NCBI lineage: Bacteria > Bacillati > Actinomycetota > Actinomycetes > Micrococcales > Microbacteriaceae > Aurantimicrobium > Aurantimicrobium sp. Next base: position 12,189 of record NZ_JAVWTF010000027.1, read on the forward strand.
ACTGACCAACCACGTCACGGTATTCGCGGTACAGCGCAAGCTCGGCCTCGCGGTCGTAGTCGTCGAAGTCTTCTTCATCCATGGTGAGTCAATCCTACGTCTAAGAGCTGGGGACTTATTTCACCCAGCTGGCACGGTGATAGGGAGTCAACCCAATGGTCTTGATGGCTTCCATATGGACTGCCGCGCCATAACCCTTGTTGGATGCCCAGCCATATTCAGGGTGCTGTGCATCTAACGACACCATGAGCTCATCTCGGGTCACCTTGGCCACGATAGACGCGGCTGAAACCACTGCGCAGTCTTGATCTGCTTTGACACGAGTCGTGACCTGAAGTTTGCTGGAGAGTGCTGGGTTCAACCAGTCATGCGCTCCATCGAGAAGGACCGTTGCCTCCCCAACGGGAACACCTGCCTCATGCAATGAAATGAGCGCTCTGCGCGCAGCGAGGCCTAAACAGGCTGTGATGCCCAGTTCATCAATCTCAGCCGCTGACGCCTCCCCCACGGCCGTGGGAGCCCACTGCTTAACTTCGGGGAACAAGCTGATGCGCTTCTTCTCAGATACCAGTTTGGAATCTCGAAGCCCTGCAGGAAATTCAGTCACACCTGGACGCAGTGCACACACCCCGACCATAACCGGACCAGCCATGGCGCCACGGCCCACTTCATCAATACCAATGATCAGTGTTGCACCAGAAGCAAAGAGTTCTTGCTCAACGATGAGTGTGGGTTCAGCTGGCATGAGTGTTACTTGGAAGTAGCAGGTTCAGGGACGTCTGCAAAGACTTCTGGGTAGTTGGAGAGCCAACCCCAGTGACTCATCGGCCAGCTCAGCACAAAGGCGCGGCCCACAACATTGTCCATTCCTACGAATCCGCCACCGGGCTTATCGGTGTTGTAGCGAGAGTCTTTGGAGTTGTAACGGTTGTCGCCCATCACAAACAAAGAACTCTCGGGCACGGTGACATTGAAGTCAATGGCAGAAGCTCGAGTCTCCCCTGCCGGGATGGTGATGTAAGGCTCAGTGATGGGAACGCCATTGACCATGATCTTGCCGTCAGCAGAGCAGCACTGCACAGTGTCCCCGGGCAACCCAATCACACGCTTGATGAGGTGATCATTGCTGTCAGGCGAAGCCAGTCCGAAGAGGGACAATACCCACTCGGTGCCCGCCTGGATTCCTGTGACCTCCACGGGAGGTCTGGCAGGAAGCCAGCCACCTGGATCTTTGAACACCACGATGTCGCCGTGATCCACAGCAACAGCTTTAGGTACGAGTTCGTTGACGATGACACGGTCATCAATCATGAGGGTTTGTTCCATCGAGGCAGAAGGGATGAAGAAGGAACGAACCAAGAATGTCTTCACCAAGAAAGAGACCAGGATGGCGATGCCGAAAATCACCAGAACGTCGCGAAGAAACAGCAACACCGAACGCATCGGGGCACGTCGTGCTGGTGGTGCATCTGTCATGAATCTGAATCTTTCTTCTACTTCTCAAGTTTAGGTTGCCGATTCCGACAAAAGCCTGTGTGGCAGATATGAAACACCGCAGGGAAAACAAAAGACCCCCGAGCGAATCGGGGGTCTATTGGACAAGTCGACTTAGAAGTCGCGCTTCTCTTTGATCTTTGCCTTCTTACCGCGGAGGTTGCGCAGGTAGTACAGCTTGGCGCGACGTACGTCACCACGTGAGACGAGCTCGATGTGGTCGATAACGGGCGAGTGTACAGGGAACTTACGCTCCACACCTACCTGGAAAGAAACCTTACGAACAGTGAAGGTCTCGCGAACGCCTTCACCGGAGCGACCGATAACAACACCCTGGAAAACCTGGATACGAGAGCGGTTACCTTCGATGATGTTTACGTGAACCTTTACGGTGTCACCGGCGCGGAATTCTGGAATGTCGCTACGCAGCGATGGTGCGTCTACAGCGTCAAGAATGTGCATGATTTATCTCAATCTGTACAAGCCACAGGTCTCATACGTGAATGATGAAAAGAATTGTGCAGTGTTGTAAGTCTCAGTGCCCCCTGTGGCAGGGTAAGACCAACGGCACAAGGTTCAATTGTGCCAGAGATTTACTCAGGAAGTAAATCGGGGCGAACTGCCTTGGTGCGTTCGAGCTGCTGTTCGTGACGCCATGAAGCAATTGCGCCATGGTTTCCTGAAAGCAATACAGGTGGAACTTCCAATCCACGCCATTCGGCGGGCTTGGTGTAGCTGGGATATTCCAGCAAACCGTCTTCGTGGCTTTCTTCCACCAGCGACTCAGGATTGCCCACCATGCCAGGGATCAAGCGGCCAACGGCTTCGATCATGGCCAGAGAAGCTACTTCCCCACCGTTCAAGACATAGTCACCCAACGAAATGGGACGAACTCGAATACGAGTGGCGAAGTGATCACTCACGCGCTGATCAATACCTTCATAACGACCACAGGCAAAGATGAGCTGCTCTTCTTCTGCCAGTTCTTTGGCCACTGCCTGCGTGAACTGCTCGCCTGCCGGTGAAGGCACGATGAGGACAGGGTTCTTGGAGCTTTCTGGGTCTGCCAGGATCGCATCCAGGGTGTCACCCCAGGGCTCAGGCTTCATCACCATGCCGGCGCCACCACCATAGGGAGTGTCATCGACGGTGCGGTGCTTGTCTGTTGTGGCGTCACGCAGGTCGTGCACGCGAGTGTCAATCAGACCCGACTGGCGAGCCTTGCCCAGAAGCGACACATCGAGAGTGCCGAAGAACTCCGGAAAGATTGTCACGATGTCGATACGCATTTAGGCCTCGGTTGAATCCTCAGCGGGAGCGTCATCATCATCCTCAGGCAGCTCTTCAAAGAGTCCACCAGGAGGAGTGAGAGTGACAATGCCCTTCTCAATGTCCACTTCAGGAACAATGGCCTTCACAAAAGGAACCATGACATCGCCGTTGGCGGTCTTGATAACCAACAGATCTTGTGCGGGGAAGTGATCTACGCGAGCAACCGTTCCCACTTCGACACCGTCACGCACAGCCTTGAGACCAGTGAGCTGGTGGTCATACCAGGCTTCAGGGTCTTCAGGCAGGACACTGGTGTCGTGCTCCACCCAGAGAATGGCCTTGATGAGGGACTCAGCCGCCGTGCGGTCAGGAACGTCCTTGAAGAAGGCAACGGGGTGTGAGTTGTACCAGCGAAGTTCAATCAGTTCAATGTTCTTGCCATACCAGGGAGATTCTTCCGGCACCTGAACAGAGAAAATGGCCCCGGGCACAAAGCGCTTCTCGGGCTCATCGGTATAGAGCTCGACCTTGATAGCACCTTTGAGGCCGTGGGCCTTGGTGAGACGACCGACGCGAAGTTGGGTCTGTCTAGATTCAGCGGTCACGTTTAAGCGTCGGTGTCGACGACGTCGACACGAACGTTGCGACCATCAGCCAGGGCGTTCACAACAGTGCGAATGGCCTTGGCAGTGCGGCCTGAACGGCCAATAACGCGGCCAAGGTCCTCGGGGTTCACATGAACCTCGAGGACCTCACCACGATTGTTCGAACGCACAGCAACCTTCACGTCATCGGGGTTCTCTACGATGCCCTTGACGAGGTGCTTGACTGCTGATGCGAGCATGTTGGTTAGGCCTGTTCCTCGCCAGCTGCTTCTTCAGCAGCCTCAACGATTTCCTCAGCCTCGGCAACAACCTCAGCTGCTACCTCTTCAACAACAGCTTCAGCTACAGCCTCTTCGACGATTGCTTCTGCAACTGCCTCGACTACTGCTTCCTCAGCTGCGGCCTCTACGACGGCTTCTTCAGCAGCTTCAACAGCTGCCTCTTCCTTCTTAGGTGCCTTCTCAGTCTTTGGGACGAGAACGGGCTTCTTCTTGGTGTCGACAACGAATGCAGCCTTAGGCTCAGCAACCTTGATGGTGCTCTTTGCATTCTTGTCACCCTTGAAGATTCCCCAGTCACCGGAGAGCTTCAGAAGTGCTTCGACCTGCTCGGTTGGCTGTGCGCCAACGGAGAGCCAGTACTGAGCACGGTCTGACTTGACCTCGATGAACGAAGGGTTCTCGGTGGGGTGGTACTTACCGATCTCCTCGATAACACGACCATCGCGCTTGGTGCGCGAGTCTGCTACGACGATGCGGTAGTAAGGCGCGCGGATTTTACCCATGCGCTTCAAACGAATTTTGACAGCCACAATTCTCCTGTGAGTGATGTGTAGTGGATGAACTGACGACCGTGAGCGTGGGGGCACACTCGGTACAAGCTCTAAGGGATTCAAGTCATATCTGATTAGAGGGTCGGATATGAATCAAACTCGACTTCCTATTCTGGCAGGTTTGACCAGCTTTTGGCTAATCGAGTGGCTTAGCGGTGGAGTTTTTTGGCAGTAATCACGCCCGTGTCAAAGCCGAGCAGGTGCAATCCACCGTGGAAGCGGGCGTGCTCCACCTTGATGCAGCGGTCCATCACCACAGTGAGGCCCTTTTCTTCACCATAGCGAGCTGCTTTTTCGTTATAGATACCGAGCTGAACCCAAATTGTCTTGGCGCCGATAGCGAGCACATCATCGATGACAGCCGGGATGTCGCTGCCCTTGCGGAAAACATCCACGATGTCTGGAACTTCTGGCAGTGACGCGAGATCTGGATAGACCTTCTCCCCCAGGATTTCGTCGGCATTGGGGTTGACGAAATAAACCCGGAGATCACTCGAGGACTGCAGGTAAGTGCCCACGAAGTAGCTGGAGCGTGCAGGGTTGGGAGATGCGCCGACGATCGCCACAGACTTGGCACCGTTCAAGATGCGCTGACGAGCCTTCGCATCGGGACCAACCCAGGTGCGCTGTGACTTCAGGAGCTTGGCCAACGGAGAGTTTGCGGGCAGTTCGCAACTCAAACCATTGGCGAGCTGGGCATTGATGACGTCAGCCATTACTTTCCCTCCACAGCTTTGGTGAGTGCCTGATCGAGGTCGTAGATGATGTCTTCGACGTCCTCGATACCCACAGACAAGCGAACAATGCCGGGCAGAACACCCGCATCCAGCAGTTGCTGATCGGTGAGCTGAGCGTGCGTGGTGGAAGCAGGGTGAATCACCAGTGTCTTGGCATCACCGATGTTTGCAACATGGCTGGCCAGATCAACCGACTCAATGAACTTGCGTCCCACGTCACGGCCACCCTTGACCGAGAAGCTAAAGACAGAGCCAGGACCCAGGGGCAGATACTTCAGACCGCGCTCGTAGTGCGGATGGCTGGGCAGACCTGCCCAGTTCACGAACTCGATACGGCTGTCTTGTGCCAGCCAGTTAGCTACTTCGCGAGCATTGTCGATGTGTGCCTGCATGCGATAGGGCAGGGTCTCCACACCCTGAGCAAGCGTGAAAGCAGACTGGGCAGACAGCACAGGCCCAATGTCACGCAGCTGTTCTGCACGCAGACGGGTCAAGAAGGCATATTCACCAAAGTTGCCACCCCAGGTGAGACCACCATAAGAAGCAACCGGCTCGTCAAAGAGGGGGAACTTGTCGGTATTCCAGTCGAAACGACCAGATTCCACGACAACACCACCGAGAGTTGTGCCGTGTCCACCCAAGAACTTGGTTGCTGAGTGAATCACCACATCTGCACCCCATTCAATCGGGCGGCACAAATACGGTGTGGCAATGGTGGAGTCAATGATCAAGGGGATGCCATGAGCGTGAGCAACCTCTGCAAGTCCCTCGATATCTGCAATCTCACCAGAAGGGTTTGCCACCGTCTCTGCATAGATCAGCTTGGTCTTGTCGGTAATCGCCGCTGCGTAGTCTTCGGGGTTTGCCGACTGCACAAACGTGGTCTCCACACCAAAGCGACGCAGCGTCACATCGAGCTGAGTGATCGACCCACCGTAGAGGTTGGCAGAGGAGACAATGTGGTCACCCTGACCGACGAGTGAGGCGAAGGTGATGTACTGCGCAGACAGTCCACTGGCTGTCGCGACAGCACCGAGACCACCTTCCAGACTTGCGACGCGCTCTTCAAAAGAGGCAACCGTGGGGTTCGACACACGGGAGTAGATGTTTCCGTACTTCTGCAGGGCAAAGCGCGCTGCCGCATCTGCGGTGTCGTCAAAGACGAAAGCACTTGTTTGGTAGATCGGTAGCGCACGCGCACCCGTGGTCGAGTCGGGGATATTTCCTGCGTGGATAGAGCGGGTTTTAAACCCATATTCGCGATCTGCCATGCCTCCAGAGTATTCAGAGGGCGTGAAATCTCCATGTTGTCGATGTCATAGAGCGTCATATGAGCGACCGGGGAATCTCAGTCTCAGCGAGAATAGAAATATGGAACAAACCCGCTACCAAGTTCGCTTCGATTGGGCTGCCGCTGGCGCCCATGCGATTGGCACAGATGCAGACGTCATTGTGTGGGTTGATGCTCTCCCCGAGCCTGGTTCAGAGCTTGACCTCAGCGCTGTCCCCCAAGGCCCTGCAGTTGTTCTCACCGACCTGAGCTCTGCCCACGCCGTTGCCCAGTGGGTGATTGACCTGCAAGTGAAACTGGCCAAGCGCATTCTCATTGCTGTCGTTGCTGCAGGATCAACTCGCAACGGCCAGCTCCGGGTCACTACCGAAGATCTTCTTGCAGCAGGCGCTGTGATCGACCAGCTTGCAGCACTGGGCTTGGACGCAACATCTCCCGAAGCCGCTGCTGCTGAGGCCGCCTATCGTGGACTAGCGCGTGCAACCTCACACTTACTCACTGCCGTCGCCACGACAGTTACAACTGCGCCTCAGCCAGAACAGCTGAAAGTTAATGCTGCCCTCACGGCAGCTGACGTGCGGGTTGCCCGCGCGTAAGGACTAGTTGTCCTTGGCCTCGAAGTTCAACGAGATCGAGTTCATGCAGTAACGGTCACCGGTTGGGGTACCAAAACCGTCGGGGAAAACGTGCCCCAGGTGTGAACCACACTTGGCACAGAGAACCTCAGTGCGTTCGATACCGAGAGAAAGATCGGGGCGAAGCTCAACAGCTTCGGGGCGAACGGATTCATAGAACGAAGGCCACCCACAACCAGAGTCAAACTTGGTGCCAGCAGTAAAGAGCTCGTTGCCACATGCCTTGCAGGTGTAAACGCCAGCGCGGTCCTCGTCGAGGAGTTCACCAGACCATGCACGCTCAGTTGCTGCTTCGCGCAGGACGGCGTATTCCTCAGCAGAAAGCTCTGCTTTCCACTGGTCTTCGTTCTTCTCTACTTCGTAAGCCATGGTGAAAGTCTAGAGCTCTTCGTCACAGTGGGCTAAGCCCAACGACGAACAGCCCACTTCTCAAACAAGCCCAGCAGTGCATCGGTCGTCTTGCCAAAGACGGCAAGAAGAATGATGGCCAGAATGACACGGTCTGTGCGGCCATTATTTTGTGAATCAAGCAAGAGGAATCCGAGGCCGGCAGAGGACGCAATCAACTCTGCCGCAACAAGGAACAGCCACGATTGCGCCAAAGCTAGACGCAAACCTGAAATGACGGAAGGAACAACTGCAGGCAGTTGCACGGTGGTGAAGAGCTGAACACCGGAAAGCCCGAAAGCTCGGCCAGCTTCAACGAGATGCTTGTCCACGTGGCGCAAAGCAGCGGCAACAGTTGTGTAGACGGGGAAGAAGGCACCAATGGCAATCAGGGTGATTTTGGACTCTTCACCAATCTTGAGCCAGAGCAGCAACAAGGGCACCCATGCAAGGGAGGGGACGGCGCGGATAGCGCCGAACGTTGACCCGAAGAAGAAGTCCCACACTCTTGCCAAACCAACGATTGCGCCAAAGAACAAGCCCAAGCTGGCGCCGATAGCGAAACCGATCAGTACTCGCTGAACAGAGATGCCGATAAATGGACCTAGCAGACCACGCTGTATCAGATCAACACCAGCGAGCCACACCATCTCGGGCGAGGGAAGCTGGCCCACGGTGAAAATACCGAGGCTGGAAGTGAGTTGCCATGCCAACAAGATGGCAATCGGCAGGATGGAGCTGATGAGGAGTTGACCTCCTCGGGTGGAAGTAAAGCGAGCACGACGAACCGATCCCCCACCCTGACGGGCAGCCTTACCCCTGGCTTGTGCCCTAGGTGTGAGATCGGTCGTCGTGCTCATGCTTCGTATTCCTTGTGTTTACTCAGGCGAATTACTTCGCTTCAGCAGCCTCGGTAGCCTTCACATCAATGTTCTTGTAGGAAACCTTGATGAAGGTGGTGTCGTAGAGAGTCTTGAGAGCCTCGTCTACCTGTGCCTGAGTAGCTACGTCTCCGTTAGCAACGAAAACCTTACCGATGGTCTTGAGCAGCTTGGTCTGCTTCTTTCCAGGGATGGGGTTGATGTCGATGACGGTGCGCTCGGTGATCACTGCCTTAGCGACAGGAACACTCAAACCAGAAGCAGCTGCAAGAACTGCGTAGGTTGCGTCAGGGTTAGCAATCGCGTACTGGCGAGCTTCTTCATAGACGTTGGTCACAACCTGAGCGATGTCTGGGTTCTTCTCGAGGAAGGACTCAGTTGCGTTGAGGAAGCCGTAGCTGTTGAAGTCCACGTTGCGGTAGATCAACTGTGCACCTTCGGTCTCAGCACCAGCCAGGATAGGGTCAAGACCTGCCCATGCGTCAACGGAACCGTTGAACAGTGCAGTCTTACCGTCAGCGTGAGCCAGGTTCTGAATGGTCACAGTTGCGGGGTCAACGCCAGCCTCGTCCAGAGCCTGAAGCAGGAAGAAGTAGGGGTCAGTACCCTTCTTTGCAGCAACGGTCTTGCCTTCGAGGTCAGCTACATCCTTGATCTTGGAGTCTGGACCCACGGCAAGTGCTGCCCACTCTGGCTGGTCAAAGATTTCGATGGTCTTGATGGGCGAACCGTTAGAACGAGCCAACAGCGCAGCAGAACCAGCGGTCGAACCTACGTCCAGTGCACCAGCAAGAAGCTTGGCGTTTGCATCAGCAGAGGACAGTGACTGCACCCAGTTGACCTTGATGCCAGTCTCTGCGAGTTCTTCTTCAAGCCAGCCGTAGTTCTTGATCAGCAGCGAGAGTGGGTTGTAGGTCGCGAAGTCGATGTTGAGGGTTTCGCCGGTGTGGTCGATAACCGCAGAAGCCTCTTCAGTGACAACAGGCTTAGGCTCGCTCGCGCAACCGGTCAGAACCAGTGCAAGTGCAGCAACGCCTGCTGTAACAGAAGCAAGTAGTGATTTATTCTTCATGGTGTGTTTTCGTATCTTTCGTATTTTGTGATGTGCACAGGAAGTTTTAGATGCTGAACGTGCTGGTCGTGTGACGATCAACACCGAGTCCTTCGAGCAGATGAGCCCTGAGTTCAGCAAGTTCAGCGGAGCCACGGTCGCGAGGTCGGCCACCGGGAACTGTCACGAGTTCTGCGATGGTCGCACCGGGCTCCCCGGGCATTCGTCCCAACAAGATGACGCGGTCTGCTAGCTGTAGTGCTTCATCTACGTCGTGGGTTACAAGAAGAACAGTCGTAGGAGCTGCTGCATGGATATCCAAGAGTAGATCCTGCATCTTCAGACGAGTCAGTGCATCCAGTGCTCCGAACGGTTCATCCAGGAGCAATACACCTGGGTTACGTGCGAGTGCACGTGCCAACGAGGCACGCTGAGCCATACCGCCCGAGATTTCACGTGGACGGTGGTTGGCCGAAGCAGTCAGACCGACAAGATCCAGGAGCTCAGCAACTCGGGCTTCGCCTTCTGCCTTGTCAGCGCCGTGTGGAAGTCCGAGGGCAACGTTTTGTGCCACAGAACGCCAAGGAAACAAACGAGGTTCCTGGAAAGCGAAAGCGGAACGAGGATCAATACCTTCAACCGGGGTGCCATCAATGCTCACGTTTCCGGTGAAACCAGTGTCGAGGCCGGCAGTGATGCGAAGCAGAGTGGACTTACCGCAACCGCTGGTGCCGAGGATGGCAACAAGCTCACCGGGCTTAACCGTGATGTTGATATCCCGAAGAACAACACGAGGCTCAGCAGACTCACCTCGACGGGTGTTGGTTGCAGCAAAGCTACGTCCAACACCGTCGAAGCGCACCTCAAACGCTGTGTTGGTCACAGCGTGAGGAGAAGTCGTGGAGGAGGCCATGTCTCGAGATTACGGAGACCACATAGCCACCCGCGAACTCAAAAGAAACGTGACGTAACTGAGTTACGTCACATTACGTTGAAACGAAAAAATCCCCGTATTTACGGGGATTTCTCGTGCGTCACAAAGTGACGAAGTGTGTAATCAAGCCTTAGCCTTTACCCAGCATCTTCTGCAGAGCTTCGAGCTCTTCAGGGCTGGGGCCGCCTGATGCGCCCTGGTTACCTAGTCCAAAACCGCCACCGTTACCGGGCTTAACTCCCCCAGCAGCCAGTGCAGCATTCTCTGCAGCACGCTTGGCAGGGTTTCCAGACTTGGAACCCTTCTTCTTGGCTTGCTGCTTCTTGCCACCGTGACCCATTGCACCCATGGGACCCATGCCAGGAATTTGTGGCATTCCACCCTTGGCTACGGTCTTCATCATCTTGGCGGCTTGCTCAAAGCGGTTGACCAGTGCGTTCACATCGGTCACGGTCATGCCCGAACCCTTGGCAATACGCAGACGACGCGAACCGTTGAGCAGCTTGGTGTTCTGACGCTCTGCCTTGGTCATCGACTGAATGATGGCTTCGGTGCGAACAAGTTCTTTTTCGTCGAAGTTGTCCAGCTGTTCCTTCATGGCGCCTGCGCCAGGAAGCATGCCGAGCATCTTCTTCATGGAGCCCATGTTCTTGAGCTGCTGCATCTGCTTGAGGAAGTCCTCAAGGGTGAAGGAGTCTGTGGCGAACTTCTCTTGAAGTTGAGCAGCTTCCTTCTCGTCGAAGGCTTCCTGCGCCTGTTCGATCAGGGTGAGAATGTCACCGAGGTCGAGAATACGGCTGGCCATACGGTCTGGGTAGAAGGGCTCGAAGTCATCGAGGTTTTCACCCGTGGACGCGAACATGATGGGACGTTCGGTCTCAGAGACCACAGAAAGCGCAGCACCACCGCGGGCGTCACCATCGAGCTTGGTGAGGACAACACCAGTGAAGTCCACACCCTCTTGGAAAGCCTGAGCGGTTGCAACGGCGTCTTGACCAATCATGGCGTCAATGACGAACAGAACTTCATCAGGGCTAGTGGCCTTACGGATATCCGCGGCCTGCTTCATCAGTTCTGCATCAACACCCAAGCGACCGGCGGTGTCAATGATGACCACGTCGTATTGCTTATCGTTAGCGAACTTGATCGAATCCTTGGCAACCTTGACGGGGTCTCCTACGCCATTTCCCGGCTCAGGTGAGTACACAGCTACACCGGCATTCTTACCGACCACCTCGAGCTGCTGAACAGCGTTGGGGCGCTGAAGGTCACAGGCGACCAGAAGTGGGGTGTGCTTGTCCTTGGCGAGGTATTTCGCCAGCTTTCCCGCAAGGGTCGTCTTACCAGCACCTTGCAAACCAGCAAGCATGATGATGGTTGGTGGCTTCTTAGCAAATTCCAGACGACGTTGTGCTCCACCGAGGATAGTGACGAGCTCTTCGTTCACGATTTGAACAACCTGCTGAGCAGGGTTCAACGCCTTGTTGACTTCATCGCTGAGGGCACGTTCTCGAACATCGCTGGTGAACTTCTTCACCACGTTGAGCGAGACGTCGGCGTCCAGCATGGCGCGACGAATCTCGCGCAGTGTGCCGTCTACATCAGCGGGGGAAAGTTTTCCCTTGCCGCGGAGGTTTTTGAGGGACTCAGTAAGACGCGTGGAGAGTGTGCCGAAGGTTGCCATAACCCCTCTAGCCTAGCCAACGAGCTGGGCTGCGAAGGCGTGTGGCGTGAAGCCCATCAAGTCATTGATACCTTCGCCGTTACCCACGAGCTTCACAGGGATTCCCGTGCGCTCTTGAACAGCGAGCACAAAACCCCCCTTGGCAGAACCATCGAGCTTGGTCAAAACCAAACCGGTTACTCCTGCGTGCTCGAGGAAGGCTTCTGCCTGTGAAAGACCGTTTTGGCCCGTGGTGGCATCTAAAACGAGGAGAACTTCAGAAATTGGGGCCTGCTTCTCAATCACGCGGCGGATCTTGGAAAGCTCATCCATCAGACCGCTCTTGGTCTGAAGACGACCAGCGGTGTCAATGATGACGATTTCAGTGCCCTTATTGATGGCCCACTCAATGGTTTGATAGGCCACAGCTGAAGGGTCTTGGCCTTCCATCTGTGGCTTGACAACATCTACCCCGGCACGCTCAGCCCAGGTGGCGAGCTGGTCGACTGCAGCAGCACGGAACGTATCTGCTGCACCGACCACGACGCTCTTGCCTGCGTTGGAGATGTATTTGGCCACCTTGCCAATGGTGGTGGTCTTACCCACACCGTTGACGCCCACAACCAAGATCACAGCAGGACGTTCGCTGAGCTTGAGGGTGGTGTCGAACTTGTTCAAGCGATCTTCGATTGCTTCACGAAGCAAACGAATGAAGTCTTCAGGATCGGTGGTGCCAAACTTTGCCACGTTGGTGCGCATGACCTGTATGAGTTCATCGGTGATATCTGGACCAAAGTCAGCAGCGAGGAGAGTTTCTTCGAGCTCTTCCCACATATCCTCGTCGATAGCGGCGCGACGTGGAGCTTTAGCTACCGGCTTTGCCTTTTCTGGCTTTGCGGCAACAACCGGTGCAGGTGCAGCTTCTTCGACGATCGTTTCTTCACGGACCTCGTGAACGGGTTCAGGCTCAGGCTCAGGCTCAGGTTCAGGTTCAGGTTCAGGTTCAGGTTCAGGTTCAGGTTCTGGGACAACCTCGGGCTCAGGAGTTGGCTCTGGGAGAACATCTGCAATTGGCTCGGGAAGAACTTCTTCCGGTTCTTCAGCAGGCGTTGCAACCGGTTCAGGCTTGGTCTCAACAACCTTGTGGGCAACAGGCTCAACAACAGGTTCTGCAACCTTGTCAGGCTTGGGCTTCTTCTCTGCCGTGGGTTTATCAGCTACAGGCTCTGGAACAACTTCACGTTCAACTTCCTCATTGCGAGGAAGCGAGGGAACATCGTCAAAGAAGTCATCGACTGTCTCATCGGCGTCTGAGCGCGCAAAAAGCCCTTTGAGCTTGGCGCCTAGCGACCAGCGTGATTTTTCAGCCATAGATACAGCGTATTAGGCGCCTTGGAGATACTGTGCCACGACGTGGGGAACGTAGGG
>NZ_JAVWTF010000028.1:0-24699 GCF_036667855.1 Aurantimicrobium sp.
GACTACAGCGAGTCGTCACATTTACTCAACCAACCTGCCTGGGCAGTACAGTTAGTTATCTTCGTAGCTGTGTTCAGGACCTGGATAGGTTCCTGATTCCACATCTGCTTTGAATGCCTTGGCAGCATCGCTGAGGATTGCGCCGAGGTTCGCATACTGCTTGACGAACTTGGGTACGCGACCGGTGTTCATGCCGGCGAAGTCGGTCCAGACCAAGAGCTGGCCATCTGTTTCTGCACCTGCACCCACGCTAATCGTGGGGATCGTGAGCTCTGCAGTGATGCGCGCAGCAAGTTCTGCCGGAATCATTTCCAGCACAACGGCGAAAGCACCGGCAGCTTCTACAGCTTTAGCATCAGCAAGAACAGCGTCGGCAGCTTCGCCGCGACCCTGAATCATGTGACCGCCGAGGCCGTGCTCGCTTTGGGGAGTAAAGCCCACGTGACCCATCACTGGGATACCTGATTCCACGATGCGACGAATCTGGTCTGCGCTGCGCACACCACCTTCTAGCTTGACGGCGTGAGCGTGTGTTTCCTTCATGAAGCGCATGGCGGTGCGCAGAGCGTGCTCTGCGCCCTCTTCATAAGAACCAAACGGCATATCTGCGATGACAAGTGCACGCTTTGCGGATAACGCCACAGCACGGGTCAAAGGGATGAGTTCATCCACAGTGACGGGAAGCGTGGAGTCGTAACCGAGAACAGTATTACCGGCTGAGTCGCCCACAAGCAGGAAGTCGATACCTGCTTCGTCAAAGATCTGAGCAGTCAGGGTGTCATAGCTGGTCAACCCCGTGATCTTGATGCCGTTGGCCTTTGCCTGAGCAAAGTGGCGCGTGCGGACACGCTTGGTGACAGCATCAGAGGTGTGATCAGGGTGAACGCTCATGGAACCAGTCTAGTTACGGGTAAAAGTGACCGGCAGTCGTCGGTCGCGACCGAACGCCATCTCAGAAATCTTGGGACCAATCGCGCCTTGACGGCGCTTCCACTCTGCGCGGTCGACGAGAGAAATAACTCGGTCCACCATCTCAACACCAAATCCACGCGAAATGATGACATCCCTGCCCACACGCTCGGTGATGTAGGCATCAAGAATGGCATCCAGAACGTCATATTCCGGCAGGGTGTCTTGATCGACTTGGCCTGGGCGGAGTTCAGCTGACGGTGGCTTGGTAATGGAGTTCTCTGGAATCGGGGGAGTCAGGCCCTTCTTGCGAGCGTGCTCATTACGCCACTTCGCCAATTCCCACACCAGTGTCTTGGGAACATCCCGAATGGGAGCAAAGCCGCCCACACTGTCGCCGTAGATGGTGCTGTAGCCCACGGCAATCTCGGTTTTGTTGCCGGTGGTGAGGACAAGGTGCCCCTCGGCATTACTCAAGCCCATCAAAATGATTCCGCGAATACGAGCCTGCAGGTTCTCTGCCGCCACACCATCCAGATGAAGTTGGGTTTCAACGGGGTCAACCAGGGGTGCAATTGCCTCGGTACGAATATCTATACCCAGTCGTTCAGCCAAGTCATCTGCGTCAGAGCGTGAGTGGTCACTGGAATAGTTGCTCGGCATCGATACACCAAAAACTCGATCGGGGCCAATGGCATCCACGGCAAGTGCGGCACACACGGCCGAATCGATACCGCCAGAAAGGCCCAGAATGACTGACCTAAAGCCGTTCTTTTCGACATAGTCACGCATGCCGAGAACCAGTGCGTCCCAGATTTGTTCATTGATGTCCAGCTGTGGAGCAATCTCAGCTGTGACCTTTGCTCGTGTTGAACGCTGAGGGTTGCCCGCGCCTGCTTCAACAACCACGACGCCGGGACCGACCTGGGAACCGTGGGTTGTGGAGTCTTTGATAGCAATGTCGACCAGCAAGGTTTGTTCTACAAACTGGTGAGCACGTGCCAATACTTTGCCGGAGGCGTTCGTGACAAAGCTGCCACCATCGAAAACCAGGTCGTCTTGTCCACCGACAAGGTTTAGATAGACCGCGGGAGCATTGACCTGCTCAGCTCGGCGCTGAACGAGGGGCAAACGCACCTCGTCTTTTTCACGTTCGAACGGCGAACCGTTGAGTATGAGCAACAGACTGGGCTTAACCTCTGCAATTGCGGCAACTGGGCCACCCTCGCGCCAGATGTCTTCGCAAATAGCGAGGGCAACGTCGGCTCCTGCTACGTGAAGAACAAGAGCATCAGAGCCGGCTCGGAAGATGCGGTACTCATCGAAAACGGAGTAGTTGGGCAGGTGATGCTTGTTGTAAATGCCGATAATTCGGCCGTCCTGCAGCACAGCAGCTGAGTTGTAGGCAATTGCAGAGGGGGATCCACTATTGGCGTGGTGGTCATCGAGCGGGCCGTGCGGGAAGCCCACAATGACCGGGATGGAGCCTGCGCCAGAGGCGGCAATCTGTGTTGCGATGTCTTCGAGGTGAGTGTGTGTTTCGCGCAAGAAATCAGGTCGAGTTGCAAGGTCTTCGATGGGATACCCCGTCAAAGACATCTCACCGAATGCGACTAGATCAGCGCCCTGGCCGAATGCCTCTACAGCTGTGTTAACAATCTGTAAAACATTGCGAGAAAAATCCCCTAATCGTGGGTTTGTCTGGGCAAGAGCCAAGCGAAGAATCGGCATAACAAGTAGCCTAGTAGCGATAGGAAAGGGTTCTCATGGACAAGCAACAGGACTTCGTGCTGCGCACGATTGAAGAGCGCGGCGTAAAGTTTGTTCGCCTCTGGTTCACCGACGTTGTTGGTACCTTGAAATCAGTTGCTGTGGCACCTGCCGAGGTCGAAGGTGCTTTCGCTGAAGGTGTCGGTATCGATGGTTCGGCCATTGAAGGTTTGACCCGTGCCTATGAAGCTGATGTTCTGGCTCACCCAGACCCCAGCACCTTCCAGATCCTGCCGTGGCGCGGTGAGGTAGACCCCACTGCTCGCATGTTCTGCGACATCAATACCCCTGACGGTCAGCCAGCCGTTTCTGACCCCCGAAACGTTCTTAAGCGCACGCTGGCTAAGGCTGCAGAGCGTGGTTTTACTTTCTACACTCACCCAGAGATTGAGTTCTACCTGCTCAAGGACAGTGACTGGGCTAACGGTGGCGCACAGCCCATCGATACTGCTGGTTATTTTGACAACGTTCCTGGTGGAACTGCACACGACTTCCGTCGTCGTTCGGTGCGCATGCTCGAAGACATCGGAATCTCGGTTGAATTCAGCCACCACGAAGCTGGCCCCGGTCAGAACGAAATTGACCTGCGTTATGCAGACGCGTTGACTACCGCGGATAACATCATGACTTTCCGCACCGTGATCAAGGAAGTTGCGATGGAGCAGGGCGTATACGCCACCTTCATGCCTAAGCCTTTCGCGCAGCACCCGGGTTCGGGTATGCACACGCACATGTCACTCTTCGAGGGTGACAACAATGCGTTCTACGAGGCCGGTGCCAAGCACCAGCTCTCCAAGGTTGGTCGCCAGTTCATTGCAGGTCTCTTACACTTTGCACCAGAGATCACGGCCATCACTAACCAGTACGTCAACTCTTACAAGCGTCTTTGGGGTGGTGGCGAGGCTCCAGCATTTGCTAACTGGGGTCACAACAACCGCTCGGCTCTTGTTCGCGTTCCTGTCTACAAGCCCGGTAAGGGTCAGAGCGCTCGTATTGAGTACCGCGCTATTGACTCTGCTGCGAACCCCTACCTTGCCTACTCAGTCCTGCTTGCAGCAGGTCTGAAGGGTATTGAAGAGGGCATGGACCTTCCTGCAGAGGCAGAAGAGAACGCCTGGGAGCTCACTGACACCGAGCGCAAGGCCCTCGGATACAAGCCGCTTCCTTCGAGCCTTAACAACGCTATTTCGTTGATGGAAGAATCTGAGTTGGTTGCCGAGACACTCGGCTCCAAGGTCTTTGACTACGTCCTTCGCAACAAGCGGCAGGAGTGGGCTGACTATCGCAACCAGGTCACTAACTTCGAGCTACGCTCTAACCTCGAGACCCTCTAGTTCTAAACCCTTACTCTCGTGGCACTGTCGCGCACTCAGCTCGCTAAGGCCGGTTTTACCGACCTCAGTGAAGCTCTCTTTCAACTAGAAAAGGTTTGTGAACTCACCGGTGGTGATGCTGAGCTCATTCTGCGTTCCATCCACAACAGTGCCGATCCAGATCGAGCAATTAGCTGGTTATTGCGACTGAGTCAGTCTGAAACTGCCCTTAAAGCGGTGAAGAAACTTCTCGGTGACGAAGGGGCAACTACCCGGCTTTTGAGTATTCTGGGTGGCTCCAAGGGGCTTGCAGAGTTCATTGAACGTCATCCCCACACCCTGACATTATTCCACGATGAACCAGGTCTGCCTGGTGATCAAGAAAAGATGCGTGCCACATTGCTTAAAAGTGTGGGAGCAGCAAAGGGTTTTGCGAAGAGCGGTGGGGATGCGGCACGTGATGCGTTGCGTATTCACTACCGTGAGCTCTTGCTCAAGATTGCGATCTGGGACCTCGGGCATGAGGATCCTCTCCACCAGATTGAGTGGGTAACTGGCTCTCTGTCCGATATTGCCGGCGGTGCATTGGAGGCAGGCCTCGCTATTGCCCGAACCGAGGTGGCAGAGAATTTCTCCACTGACGACGTTGCCCTGGTAGATCTCGCCATCATCGGTATGGGTAAGTGCGGTGCGAGGGAGCTGAACTATCTCAGTGACGTGGATGTAATCTATGTCGGCGCATCTCTAGATGAAGAGAAGTTGCCCACCGATAAGGCGTTGACTATCGCCACGCGCCTTGCTCAGCACACTGCACGTGTCATTTTTGAAGTGTCCAAAGAGCCAGGCTTGTGGGAAGTCGATGCCAATCTGCGTCCTGAGGGTAAAGATGGTGCGCTGGTGCGTACCCTTGACTCGCACCTGGCTTATTACGACCGCTGGGCAAAAGACTGGGAGTTTCAGGCTCTGCTCAAGGCGCGACCACTTGCTGGAAGCAAAGAACTTGGTGAGCAGTATGTTGCCTCCGTTGCTCCGAAGGTGTGGTCAAGCGCGAGCCGTTCCAACTTTGTGGAACAAGTTCAGCGCATGCGTGAACGTGTCACTGAAAACATTCCGGGTGATGATGTTGAGTATCAAATCAAGCTGGGCCCTGGTGGTCTGCGAGACATTGAATTCACTGTTCAGTTGCTACAGCTCGTGCATGGTCTCGTCGATGACAGTGTTCACACCAAGGGCACACTGGAATCTCTAACCCGCCTGTCTGAAGCCGGATATGTCGGCCGTGACGAAGCACAGTCATTCGCTGACAACTATCGCTTCCTGCGTTTACTGGAACACCGCATGCAATTGCGGGATCTTTCCAGGACTCACCTGATGCCCCGTGACGAGGAAGGGCAGCGCGTTCTTGCCCGCGCCACGGGCCTGTGGCACACCGCGGAAGAAGTGGTGTCTCAGTGGCAGCAAACCAAACTCGACGTCCGTGAGTTGCATGAGCGCCTGTTCTATAGGCCGCTATTGGCGGCAGTAGCCAAGCTGCCTGAAGAAACTCACCAGCTGACCAATGACCAGGCTGAAGCACGCCTCGCAGCGATTGGTTTTCGCGACCCACAAGGCTCTCTCAAGCACATTGCTGCACTCACGAACGGTGTCTCTCGCCGTGCTGCGATTCAACGTGCGCTCCTACCGGTGATGTTGCAATGGCTTTCTGAGGGCGCCAACCCTGACCATGGTCTGCTCACCTTCCGTTTGCTCAGTGAACAGCTGGGGGAGTCGCACTGGTTCTTGAGGATGCTACGTGACTCTGCAGGTGCTGCCAAGCGCTTGACACAGGTGTTGAGTGGTTCGCGATACGTCTCTGACCTGATGGAGCTCATCCCCGAATCTGCGGCTTGGTTTGACGGAGATGAGGAGCTTGCCCCTACACCGCAAGATGTTTTAGAGGCAGAGGTGTTGGCAATCCTTGCGCGTCACCACGAAGATGATGACGCAGCACGTAAGGCTGTTCGCTCCATGCGTCGACGTGAGGTTCTGCGCCTGGCAATCGGCGGAATCCTTGGAGTGGTCACGATTGACCAGATCAGCCAGGGCTTAAGCGATGTCACCACAGCAGCACTCAACGGTTATTTAGGAATTGCTCTGCGAGAAGCAGAACATAACCCAGAGTTCGCCGTGATTGCGATGGGGCGTTATGGCGGTCAAGAACTCGGTTTCGACAGCGATGCAGATGTGATTTACGTCTACCGCCCCACAGCAGAGTGTTCAGGTGAACAGGCCCAAAAGCGTGCAGAACGCATTGTCTTGCGTATCAAGGAACTTGTGGAAGATCCTCGCCTTCCCTTCGACATCGACACCGACCTCCGTCCTGAGGGCAAGAACGGTGCTATCGCCCGTTCATTGGACTCTTACGCCGCTTATTACGCAAGGTGGTCGTTGATGTGGGAAGCACAAGCACTTCTCCGTGCTCGTGCTGTGTTGGGCCCTGAAAAGCTTCAGAAAGACATGATGACGCTCATCGATAGCGTTCGATATCCCGAGGGCATCAGCGTGGAAGATGTGCGAGAGATCCGCCGGATCAAGGCACGTGTTGAAGCAGAACGTCTTCCTCAAGGAGCTGATCCTGCACGGCACGTGAAGTTAGGCCGCGGCTCGCTCAGTGATGTGGAGTGGACGGTGCAGCTGTTGCAACTGCAATACGCCCACAAGTATCCCTCGCTTCACACAACCTCGTCCGTGAAAGCACTTCGTGCAGCTGTTGAGGCGGGACTTATTGCTGAAGTAGATGCACAAAAACTTATTGATGCGTGGATCTTTGCTTCACGTGTGCGTTCCGGAATCACGATTTGGGCAGACAAAGCAACCGACGTGCTTCCTCAGGACACCCGTGATCTTGAGGGCATTGCTCGACTTCTGAATTACCCACCCGGTTCTGCATCACGCTTAGAAGAGGATTACCTTTCGATTACGCGCCGTGCCCGACAGGTCGTCGAACGCGTGTTCTTTGATTTCTAGCTCACTGTTGAGTTAACGAAGAAAGCCACTGCCTTGCGGCAGTGGCTTTCTTGTGAGTGTCCTCTAGAGTGATTAGACGCCGTAGTAGAGCTCGAACTCGAAGGGGTGAGGACGCAACGAGAGAGGCTTGATTTCGTTGTCGCGCTTGTACGAAATCCAGGTCTCAATGAGGTCCTTGGTGAACACGTTGCCCTGCAGGAGGAATTCGTGGTCTGCTTCGAGAGCCTGGAGAGCGTGCTCCAGCGACTCAGGAACCTGAGGAATGTTCTTTGCTTCCTCGGGTGGCAGTTCGTAGAGGTCCTTGTCCACGGGCTCGTGAGGCTCGATACGGTTCTTGATTCCGTCGAGACCAGCCATCATCTGTGCAGCGAATGCGAGGTAAGGGTTACCAGAAGCATCAGGTGCACGGAACTCGATGCGCTTTGCCTTGGGGTTGTTACCGGTCAAGGGGATGCGGATCGCAGCGGAACGGTTACCAGCAGAGTAAACGAGGTTTACGGGAGCTTCGTAACCAGGAACCAGGCGGTGGTAAGAGTTCACGGTTGGGTTGGTGAATGCGAGCACAGCACCTGCGTGCTTGAGCAGACCACCGATGTACCAACGTGCAACGTCAGAGAGACCGCCGTAGCCGTTCTCGTCGTAGAACAGTGGCTTGCCGTCGTTCCACAGCGACTGGTGGGTGTGCATACCCGAACCGTTGTCACCGAAGAGAGGCTTTGGCATGAAGGTTGCGGTCTTGCCCCACTCGTTAGCGGTGTTCTTGACGATGTACTTGAACTTCAGGATGTCATCTGCAGCCTTGACCATGGTGTCGAAGCGGTAGTTGATTTCACCCTGACCTGCGGTACCAACCTCGTGGTGGCTGCGCTCGAGGATGAGGCCTGCGTTGATGAGCTTGAGGCAGATGTCATCGCGGAGATCAGCGTGCTGGTCAACGGGGGAGACGGGGAAGTAACCGCCCTTGTAGGGGGTGGTGTTTCCGAGGTTTCCGCCTTCGATCTTCTTGCCGGAGTTCCAGGGAGCTTCAGAAGAGTCAATCTTGTAGAAGGAGGTCTGCTGGTTTACTTCGTAACGTACGTCATCGAAGATGAAGAACTCTGCTTCAGGAGCGAAGAAAGCGGTGTCAGCGATACCGGTCGAAGCAAGGTACTTCTCAGCCTTCTTAGCAACCTGACGGGGGTCACGGTGGTAGATCTCACCGGTACGTGGGTTGTAGATGTCGAAGAGCATAACGAGAGTGCGCTCGGTGCGGAACTCGTCGATGTAGCAAGTGGTGGGGTCTGGGATGAGCTGCATGTCCGACTCGTGGATCGAGGCGAAGCCACGGATCGACGAACCATCGAACATCTGGCCGACAGTGAAGAATTCTTCGTCAACTGTCGAGGCGGGGATGTTGAAGTGCTGCTGAACACCGGGAAGGTCGGTGAAGCGGATGTCAAGGAACTTTACGTCAGTGTCCTTGATGAACTTCAGAACCTCAGAGGAATCTTTGAACATGCTTAGATAGCTCCAAATTAGATGGAATAAAGCGGTTACGTGAGTGCAACCTTGGAACCAATGTACGAGTCTTGCGTTGCGTAGCTGTATCGCAATTGTTTCAACCATGTTACAGGCTTTCAGGCGCGTAAACTCAGGGGTATGGCTTCAGAACCGAAACGACCCGATTTGCCCATGAGTCGCTATCCCGGAGAACGTTTGGGACTGCCTGAATCAGGTCCACAATCTGTGGGTCGAGTGGGCCGTCGTTTTGCTGCCATTACGGTGGACTGGATCATTTCTGTTCTGGTGTTGATGTTGATTTCTGGGCGTGATTACCTCACCATTTCATCCACTGCAGCAGGTCAATTACAGCTACTTGGCGTGTTTGTCGCCCTGCAAATTCTTTCCATTTGGGCAATTGGCGGAAGCATGGGACACCGTTTGCTGGGCTTATTCGTGGTCAATGTCCATGGTGGGAGCCTGACCTGGTGGCGACCTATTGCGCGAAGCGTTTTGCTTGCTCTTGTCGTGCCGGCACTGGTGTGGGATTCAGATCAGCGAGGATTCCACGACAAGATCGCAGGGACATTGCTACTCAAGTCCAGATAAAGAAATCCGGCCCACTCGAGGAGTGGACCGGATTGTTGGGCTACTTTAGCGTGCGCGTGAAGGGCGAACCTTGTAAGGGTCAATTCCCTTGGGGATAGGAACGTTGGTTCCCAGCGACGCCAGACGGTTAGAGACGACACGAACCTCGCTCTTGGTCAATGCAGGCTTGATCTTGGTTAGCTGCCAGCCGAGCTTGTAGAGCTTCACGGATTCTTCATCCGGTCCCACAGTCAACACGGTGATGGGAACGTTGGGGAGAATTTTTGCGGTCTTACGCTTCTCGTCGTCAACGAGACGCTGTGTGCGAGAAATAGGGCCTTCAGCGATGAGGGCAACACCACCGCGGCCAACGGCACGGTAAATTGCATCCTTGGTTTTCGCGTTGATAGCAACTGGCATCTCTTCAGCTATCCAGCTGCGCTTGAGAGCAGATTTCATGACAGCACCAACGGCTCCGGGCTGACCCTCCAGCTGGGAGTATGCAGCGCGTTCTGCTCGTCGACCCAAAACAATCAAGCCAATCAGCAATCCGAGCATGACGCCCACAACGATCCAGATGACGAGTGTGAAGACGTTACCGCCACTGAGAATGAGACCTGCAGCTACGCCGGCTCCGGTGGGGAGTAAGAATGCCAGCAGGAGTAATCCAACAACACTCTTGTCGTAACGACGGGTCATCTGGAAGACCTGCCACATCTGAGCTAGACGTGAAGATCCCTTGGGTTTTTTCGTTCGTGCCATGGAGAAAACAATACCTATCGTGGAGAGGTTTGGATGACCACCACGGGGGAGATCACCTCAAAGAAAAACTAAACGGCTTGGGAGAAACCCAGTTCGGCATCAGCTAAGTGGCTCAGGCTTTCAGGGATTTCACGGCCCTTAGCGCGCATGGACTGTGCATACAGACGACCTGCGCGGTAGGAAGAGCGCACAAGGGGTCCAGAGAGGACGCCGAGGTAACCAATAGCTTCTGCCTCGTCCTTGAGCTCAACGAACTCTTCTGGGTGAACCCAGCGGTCAACAGGCATGTGACGTGCACTGGGGCGCAAGTACTGCGTGATGGTGATGATGTCAGTACCAGCGTCATAAAGGTCCTGGAGTGCCTGGCTGACTTCCTCACGGGTTTCGCCCATGCCCAAGATCAAGTTCGACTTGGTGATCATGCCTGCGTTGCGACCTTGGGTCAGAACATCGAGTGAACGCTCATAGGTGAACGCAGGGCGAACACGCTTGAAGATGCGTGGCACTGTTTCTACGTTGTGCGCAAAGACTTCAGGTGCGGCATCGAAGACCTGCTTGAGGTGATCGGGGTTGCCGGAGAAGTCAGGAACAAGGATCTCCACACCCGTGTTGGCATTCTGCTGGTGAATCTGACGAATGGTCTCGGCGTAGAGCCACGCACCTTCGTCTTCGAGGTCATCTCGGGCCACGCCCGTCACAGTGGCATAACGCAGGTTCATCTGAGCGACGGATTCACCAACGCGGCGGGGTTCGTCGCGATCGAAAGCGTCGGGCTTTCCGGTGTCAATCTGGCAGAAGTCACAGCGACGGGTGCACTGAGATCCACCAATGAGGAAGGTTGCTTCACGGTCTTCCCAGCATTCATAGATGTTGGGGCAGCCGGCCTCTTGGCAGACAGTGTGGAGGTCTTCGCTCTTCACCAGTTTCTGCAGTGCCTGGTATTCAGGACCCATCTTGGCTTTGGTACGAATCCATTCAGGCTTCTTCTCGATAGGAGTTTCGCTGTTACGAACTTCCAAGCGCAGAAGCTTGCGGCCATCAGCTGACATGAGCATCCTCAAAGTAGTGAGTGAAAAGACGTGTAACAACAGGAACAACGTCACCAGGGGTGATGTTTGTTCCCGAAATCTGAGACAAAGTTGTTGCACCCGCATCACGGATGCCGCAGGCCACGATGTTCTCGTAGGCCTGAAGAGAATTGTTGCAGTTGATGGCAAAGCCGTGCATCGAGACGCCTTCGCTGATGCGAATGCCAATGGCTGCAACCTTGTCATAGTTCAGGCCACGATTGACCCAGACACCTGAGCGGCCTTCAACGCGTTCACCAGTAACGCCAAACTCCGCGGCAGCGTCGATGAGGAGACCTTCAATGGTGCGAACATATGCAACAACGTCCATGGGTTCCTGAAGCTTGGTAATGGGGTATCCGACGAGCTGCCCAGGGCCGTGCCACGTAATCTTTCCGCCGCGGTCAACGTCAATGACCTCAGTTCCGTCTACAGGACGTTCAGATTCCTCGGTGCGCTTGCCTGCGGTGTAAACAGACTGGTGTTCGAGAAGGAGCAGAGTGTTGGGTCGTTCTCCAGAAACAACTTGTTTGTGGATTTCACGCTGTTTTTCCCATGCTTCACGGTAGGGAACTGCGTCATCTCCGAGACCGAGAATGACGACATCCAACATTCTTCAAGTCTACCTTCCGCAAGACACCAGTTCTCCACAGATCTTTTTCCCAGAAGCTTGTCCACGACAGCGTCAATACATCCGTTGTTTGTTGATCCGAATGACATTCTCGGCACATGGGAACTGCTCAACATCAATACCTCGTTGGCTATCGAATAGAGCCAGGCAGTAGTGGTCGTTCAATGATGCATGGCACTGCTCATATCGATGGTGTCCCAGTTGAGCATGTTCTTACGGTTTGCTCCCGTCCTGAAAAATACTGTGACGTAGGCCGCAATGCTGATGGCGATCTGGTCTGGATCTCTAAGAAGGAGGACCTTGCTACTTACATTCCGCCTCTCGTGACAGTGCTCGAGCCAGTCCTAGAGTATGACCCTGAAGTTCTGCCTCCAGAACTCGACAGCGAGCACGAGTTGGGGGAGCGCAGAAGCCTGGTTCTCGCGCTCACAGAAAGAATTTCTCAGAGAAAAAGACTCATGATTGTTTCGGGATTTGTTAGCGCGTTGTTGGTATTTCTCGGATTGAGTCTCACATCCCAACCGTCCAAGAATGGCGGTTCTCTCGAAGAGTTGGCCACACCCGGCTCGAGTGAAACCCCCGTACTGGTTGATCAGCCAACAAAGCCGACGGAGGCAGCGATTGATTTCGTTGTGTCAGGACAGGTTCCAGGGGTGGTAATCCCTGAGAATGCTTCTAGGGACTCTCTGCAGGCCACAGTTGTGAGCACAAGTGGAGAGATTGTTTTGGTTGACGTCCAAGCCCAACTCAACGATGGCTTAACGACATTCGCCACGCTGCTCCTGCAAAAGAAAGGAACTGCGTGGCGAATTCGTGAGGTGTTTGATCCTCGTTAGAACTTAGATGCCGAGGTCAGCTTCGAAAGCACCCTCTTCGAGGCGTTCCTTGATAGCGCCGAGGAAGCGAGCTGCGTCGGCACCATCGATGATGCGGTGGTCGTAGGACAGAGCCAAGTAGACCATCGAGCGAACAGCGATGACTTCCTGACCTTCAGCCTCAATCACAACGGGACGCTTGGTGACAACACCGGTTCCGAGGATTGCAAGCTGGGGAAGGAAGACCACAGGAGTGTCGAAGAGAGCTCCACGAGAACCTGTGTTGGTCAGGGTGAAGGTTCCACCAGCGAGCTCGTCTGGCTGCAGCTTGTTGTCGCGGGTGCGAGCTGCAACATCGGCGATAGCGATGGAGTACTGAGCAATGTTTAACTCTCCAGCGTTTTTCACCACAGGAGTGAGCAAACCGCGCTCGGTGTCAACAGCAATGGATACGTTTTCGTGGCCTGGGTACACAATGTTGTCGCCATCAACAGTTGCGTTGATGATGGGGAAAGCCTTGAGTGCTTCCGTAGCTGCAAGAGCAAAGAAAGGCATGAAGCTGAGCTTGCCACCGGTTGCAGCAACGAACTGGCCCTGAACACGCTTACGCAGTTCAGCAATGCGAGTGACGTCAACTTCAACAACGCTGGTCAGCTGTGCAGTGCTCTGCATGGAAATCACGGCGCGCTCTGCAACAACCTTGCGCAGACGAGTCATGGGAACGGTAGTTCCGCGAAGCGGAGACACGGTCAGCGGGGTGCGAGTCTTTGCAGGAGCTGCAGAAGAACCACCGCGTGCCGAGAGGACATCTTCCTTGCGGATACGTCCACCGATTCCGGTTCCGACGACTGCGTTGAGGTCAACGCCGTTTTCGTTTGCAAACTTGCGCACGATGGGTGTGACGTAACCTGCGCCTCCGGAGTGTGCTGGTGCAGCGGGAGCAGCAGGTGCTGCTACAGGCTGAGGAGCAACAACGGGGGGAGCCACTACTGGAGGTGCTACAACGGGAGCTGCAACAACGGGAGGTGCAACGACTGGTGCTGCTACTGGCTCAGGAGCTGCAACGGGCTCAGGCACTGCAACGGGCTCTGGAGCAGCTGGTGCTGCGGGAGCCTCAGCGGCTGGTGCCGCAGGAGCTGCGCCAGCACCGGAACCATCACCGATGTGAGCGAGGACGGTGCCCACGGCAACGGTCTCGTCTTCCTGGACCAGAATTGCTTCCACAACGCCAGAGATAGGCGAAGGGATCTCGGTGTCAACCTTGTCGGTTGATACTTCGAGTAAAGGCTCATCTACCTCTACGCGGTCACCGACGTTCTTGAGCCACCGGGTAACGGTGCCTTCGGTGACGCTTTCACCCAGTGCGGGGAGGCTGACTGACTCGCTCATGGACTAAATCTCCTTGTTAGCTGCTGCGTTGTTTAGCTTACTAATGCTTGGCCGGTCTCTACAGCGTGTGTAGAGGCTTGCCAGCGAGGTACAGGAATGCTTCACCCAGTGACTCGTTCTGAGTTGGGTGAGCGTGGACCAAAGGTGCGATGTCTTCTGGGTGTGCTTCCCAGTTGACAACAAGCTGAGCTTCACCAATGAGTTCGCCAACGCGAGCACCAATCATGTGAACTCCAACTACTGGGCCGTCAACGACGCGAACGACCTTGACCGAACCTGCGGTTCCGAGGATTTCGCTCTTACCGTTACCGGCAAGGTTGTAGTCGTATGCGGCAATCTTGTCTGCGCCGTACTGCTCTGCAGCCTTTGCTTCGGTGAGACCGACAGATGCAATTTCTGGCTCGCAGTAGGTGACCTTCGGAATGTTGGTGTCGCTGATGACAACAGGGTTCAGGCCAGCGATTTCTTCGGCAACGAAGAAGCCCTGCTGGTAACCACGGTGAGCAAGCTGGAGGCCAGGAACAATGTCACCCACAGCGTAAACGCCGGGGATGTTGGTAGCCAGGCGCTCGTTAGTGATCACGAAACCGCGGTCCATGGTGATGCCGACCTCTTCGAAGCCACAACCTGCGGTTGCGGGGCCACGGCCTACAGCAACCAGCATGAGGTCGGCTTCGATGGTCTCGCCGCTTTCGAGGGTGATGACAACGCCAGAGTCACTCTGGGTTACGCCTTGGAAGCGAACACCCAGTTTGTAGTCGATTCCGCGCTTGCGGTACGCACGCTCGAGAGCTTTAGAGATGCTCTCTTCTTCGTTTGGAACGAGGTGAGGGAGGCCTTCGATGATGACAACTTCTGCACCAAAGCTCTTCCATACTGATGCGAACTCGACACCGATAACACCGCCACCAAGAATGGCGACCTTGTTGGGGACGTAGTTCATCTGCAGGGCGTGCTCGCTGGTGATAACGCGGCCACCGATTTCGAGACCGGGAAGAGAGCGAGAGTAAGAACCAGTTGCCAGAACAATGTTCTTTCCCACAATGTTGTCTGCACCAACAGCAACGGTGTTGGGGGAGACGAGGCGACCTTCACCCTCAATAACGGTGATCCCGCGTGCCTTGATCAGGCCGCCGAGACCCTTGAACTTCTTAGCAATGATGTCTTCGCGGAATGCGT
Organism: Aurantimicrobium sp.; assembly: GCF_036667855.1. Classification (NCBI taxonomy): domain Bacteria; kingdom Bacillati; phylum Actinomycetota; class Actinomycetes; order Micrococcales; family Microbacteriaceae; genus Aurantimicrobium; species Aurantimicrobium sp. Next base: position 14,909 of record NZ_JAVWTF010000028.1, read on the forward strand.
TTACGCGGTCCATGTCCACACCGTTGAAGGTGGCGTTGATGCCACATTCGTGAGCTTCACGTGCGTTGTCAGCTACCTCAGCTGCGTGGAGCATTGCCTTGGTGGGAATACATCCCACGTGAAGACAGGTGCCACCAAGCTTGTTCTTTTCGATGAGGGCAACGTTCATGCCCAGTTCGCTGGCGCGGATAGCAGCTGAGTAGCCGCCACTTCCGCCGCCGAGTACGACGAGGTCAAAGTTGAGTTCAGCCACGTTTCTGCTCCTTTTGAGAGTGGGTTTGCGCCAGGCAGACGCAAAAATCTGCGTTACTTACGGTGAAGTTAACCTCTACGAGACTACTACGCCGTGGCGTAGGACTCTGCGAGGTTAATCAGGGTGCGTACAGCAACGCCTGTTGGTCCAGCACTTGTATAGCCATATGCCCCACCGGCATTGTTTGCGGTGTTAGCAATGTCAAGGTGCATCCACGGAATAAGTGGTGCGTCTGGCTTGTCAGAGGACTTTCCTACGAAATCTTTGAGGAATGTAGCTCCCACGAGCATTCCTGCAGCGGTGTTACCTGGCTTGACGTTGGCAATATCTGCAACATCAGAGTTCAGATAGGCGCGAAGTTCTTCAGGCAATGGCATGTGCCAGAAGCTTTCTCCCGCAGAATTTCCGAGTTCCACAAGGTGGGAAATAGATTCAGTGTCTCCCATCACGCCCGTGTAACGAGTACCCAATGCTGTGGTTGCGGCACCGGTGAGAGTGGCGATGTCGATGATCAGATCAGGGTGTTCCTTACTGGCAGCAACGAGGCCGTCAGCGAGAACGAGGCGGCCTTCTGCATCAGTGTTCAGAACCTCGACGGTTTTTCCGCCATGGATGGTCAATACGTCGTTGGGACGTGTCGCAGTGCTCGAAGGCATGTTCTCTGCCAAGCACAACCATGCTGTGATGTTGACGTTGAGTTTGAGCTCAGCTGCGGCAGTGATGATGGCCAAGGTTGAGGCGGCACCTGTCATGTCATATTTCATGCCGATCATGCCGGCACCGCTCTTGAGCGAGAGCCCGCCAGTGTCGAAGGTGATTCCCTTGCCCACAATGGCTATGTGCTTCTTGGCTTTCTTGGGCGCATAAACAAGCTTGACCAGACGTGGTGGGCGAGATGAACCCTTACCTACACCGACAATGCCGCCAAAGCCGTCTTTGACGAGTGCTTTCTCATCCCACACCGTGGACTTAATCGGCAGACCCTTGATGGTTGTCAGAGTGTGCTCAACAAAAGAAGCGGGGTAGAGGTCATTGGGTGGAGTGTTGACCAAGTTCTTGACGAGTGAAAGTGCCTGAGCAGAAATCGCTGATTTGGAGAGCTCTGCAGAGATTTTCTTGTCAACAACTATTTCCACCGCAGAGACGGGATTCTTCTTCTCTGGTGTCGATTTGTAGTCGTTGTAGGTATATGTGCCAAGTGCAGCACCTTCAGCAAGCGCTTCAACAGAGGCGGCATCGGTAAGAGCTAGATCAAAAGCAATAGTTTCTGTGCCCGCCAGTTTGCGGGCAGCGACTGCGCCGGCGTAGCGGTAGCTGTTGGGGGTGAGGGGCTCTGAACCCAAACCAACCACGGCAATAATCGTGGTGGGGTGTGCCGGGTCAACCACGGTTGTGAACGAATCCAGTGCGCCGGTTATCTCAAGCGCTTCTGCCAGCTTGGCCAGCTTAGATGTGTCCCGAGAAGACTCGATGCGCACACCCTTCTTTCCAGAAACAGCACCGACAACAATGAGGGCTTTCGCAGAGGGGCGGGGGACCAAAGACAGCTTAGGAATACTCACGACTTCACATTAGGTTCTCGTGCTGTGCACAAGCTTCTGCCACGCGTACGAGAGGTGAGAAAACCGAACGTAGACTGAAGCTATGCCTGAACGCGAGAGCTTGCTTCATTTCGTGATGGACGCTGCCGAAGTCCCACGTGGACTTCCACTTGTTGCTGGACTCACTGGCTTTGCAGATTCTGGTTCTGCAGTCACGGGTTTCACCGACTACATCGTGGACACGATGGATTCACAGATCATTGCCATCTTTGATGCTGATTCTTTGCTCGACTACCGTGCACGCCGCCCCATTATTTACTTCGATCAGGACCACTTGACTGGCTTTGAGCCACCCATGCTGGCCTTCCACCTCGTTCGAGATGAAATATCTCGTCCCTTCATCTTGCTCACTGGATATGAACCTGATTTCAAATGGGAAGCATTCAGTAAGGAAGTTCTCAACTTCGTTGAGCGCTTCGATGTTGCTACGACGACCTGGGTCCACTCCATTCCTATGCCTGTTCCGCACACCCGGCCAATTGGTACCACGGTGAGTGGTAATCGATCAGAACTGATCGAACAGTTCTCGGTTTGGCGTCCCCACACCCAGGTTCCTGCCAACGCCATGCACCTGGTGGAATATCGACTGCAAGAAATTGAGCATGAAGTAGCTGGCTTCGTCCTCCTTGTTCCTCACTATCTGGCTGATACTGAGTTCCCTCAGGCCTCCCTTGTTGCGCTAGAAAGCATCAGCTCGGCAACAGGTTTGATCTTCCCCACCGATCGTCTGCGTGAAGAGGGACGTGAGTTCGTTGGCAAGATTGATGAGCAAGTCGAGACCAACGAAGAATTGAACAAACTCGTTCACACCCTCGAACAGCGTTACGACTCATACATGAAGGACAACGCACTCCGTTCCCCTCTGACCGACGTTGAGGGTGAACTTCCTACCGCTGATGAAATAGCTGCAGAACTCGAAGAGTTTCTTGCGTACCGCCGTGGTACGGAAGAGTCTGGCGACATGCGATAATAGAAACCGGACCCAGTCTTATCCCTTCACGGGACTTGACAAGGGTCCTAGTTATGCCCCCGAACAGGAGAAATCTGCTCATGGCTACAGAGAACACAGCCCCCAAGGCTAAAGGACGTTTTGCGTCGCTCTTTGGTGGAAAGTCCAAGTCCTCTGCTGTCGAGCCAGCTCCGGAAAGTGCTCCCTCTGTGAAGGCTCCTGCCGCCAAGACTCCTGCTCCCAAAACCCCTGCAAAAGCTGCAGCTAAGCCTGCTGAAAAGCCCGCCGCAAAAGCACCCGCAGCCAAGGCACCTGCGAAAGCAGCAGCGAAAACTGACAAGCCCGCCGCCAAAACTGCTGCTAAGCCTGCAGTAAAGGCACCTGCAAAGGCAGCTGAGAAGCCCGCTGCGAAGCCCGCTGCGAAGGCTCCAGCTAAAGCTGCTGCAAAGCCAGCCGTAAAGGCACCAACTAAGACTGCTGCGAAAGCACCTGCCGCAAAGACTGCAGCGGCTAAGGCTCCTGCCACCAAGGCTCCTGCCACCAAAGCTCCTGCAACTAAGGCTGCTGCCCCTAAGGCCGAGCCAAAGTCAGCAGCAAAGGCTCCTGCCAAAGCAGCCACTAAGGCTCCTGCTAAGGCTGTTGAAGCAGAGAAGCCAGCAGCTAAGGCAAAGAAGCCCACTAAAGCTGAACTGGAAAAGATGGCAAATGCTCTCTTGACCGAAGAAGCAGCACCCGCAGAAATCGCTCCCAAGCGTGGTCGTGGCCGCGCAAAGGCAGTCGATCCTGAGGCAGATGACGAAGAAGTAGACGAAGAAGATCTCGTCGCAGATGTCGCTATCGAAGCAGTTGTCATTGACGTTGTTGACGACGAAGCACTCGAAGAAGATGAAGACAAGCCTGCACGTCCTGCAGTAACTGAAGAACCTCTGCCTACCGGCGCCATCGTATTGTCCATGGCAGACGATGACGATGACATCCCTGTCTACTCCACCGCAATCACCGGTGCTACTGCTGACCCCGTTAAGGATTACCTCAAGCAGATCGGTAAAGTTCCTCTGCTCAACGCTGTTGAAGAAGTTGAACTTGCCCTGCGTATTGAAGCTGGTCTCTTTGCTGAAGACAAGCTGGCAACCAAGAAGAACATTCCGAAGCAGCTCGAGCGTGAACTTCGTTGGGTCGCCCGCGATGGCCAGCGCGCCAAGAGCCACCTGCTCGGTGCCAACCTGCGTCTGGTTGTTTCTCTTGCGAAGCGTTACACCGGGCGTGGCATGCAGTTCCTGGACCTTATCCAGGAAGGTAACCTCGGTCTGATTCGTGCAGTTGAGAAGTTCGACTACACCAAGGGCTTCAAGTTCTCCACTTATGCAACCTGGTGGATTCGTCAGGCAATTACTCGCGCTATGGCTGACCAGGCACGAACCATTCGTATTCCTGTTCACATGGTTGAAGTCATCAACAAGCTGGCTCGTGTCCAGCGTCAGATGCTGCAGGACCTCGGTCGCGAACCAACTCCTGAAGAGCTCTCACGCGAACTCGACATGACTCCTGAAAAGGTCGTAGAAGTTCAGAAGTATGGCCGCGAGCCCATCTCGCTTCACACGCCTCTTGGTGAAGATGGTGACAGTGAATTCGGTGACCTCATTGAGGACACCGAAGCAGTTGTTCCAGCAGATGCAGTGGGATTCACCATGTTGCAGAAGCAGCTGGAATCTCTCCTGGATTCACTTTCTGAGCGTGAAGCCGGAGTTATCCGCATGCGCTTTGGTCTGGGCGATGGCATCCCCAAGACTCTCGACCAGATTGGTGACACCTTCGGTGTGACTCGTGAGCGTATCCGTCAGATTGAGTCGAAGACCATGGCGAAACTTCGTCACCCTTCGCGTTCTCAGTCTCTGCGTGACTACCTCGAATAAATCGAGAAATGTGAAAGAAGCCCCGGTGCAGTGCACCGGGGCTTCTTCGTTAAGTTGAGTTCTTAGATTGAGCGATCGTTCGCTGCGTGCAGCTTTGCGGTCTCGTCGTGCCACTGAGCGCCAAGGCCGGTGAGCTTTTCACGGTGCTTGGAAGCGTGGTGTGCGCAGAAGAGGAGAACACCACCTGCAGGCATGGTGGCTCGAACGTATGCCTGTGCACCGCAGCTGTCGCAGCGGTCGAGGCTTGTGAGCTCGGAGGCTACGTCGGTTGATGCGGTTTCAGTCATTGCTGTTGTCATCTCTCGCTCCTCTTCGTAATGAAGTCCTAAGCACATATAACCATGAAGAGCTGTGTTTTGTGGTCGGAATGCAGGGCATTTCGCTGACCGCGTATCAGGTTCCTGACGCGTGCCTCCGCGGAATTGGGCTCCGAACAAACTACTGTTCAAGAGCGCCACGAAGTAGTTGAGGAGTCGCGTGAGTTCTTCTGAGTATTCCGCTCGCCATCTTTCCGTTTTGGAAGGATTAGAGGCGGTCCGTAAACGTCCCGGTATGTATATCGGAACCACAGACTCTCGTGGGCTCATGCACTGCCTGTGGGAGATCATCGACAACTCAGTTGATGAGGCCTTGGGTGGTCACGGAAACTCTATTGAGATCCAACTTCACAAAGACAATAGCGTCGAGGTTCGTGACAAAGCGCGTGGTATTCCTGTTGATGTTGAGCCCAAGACGGGTCTGACTGGTGTTGAGGTTGTCTTCACCAAGCTGCACGCTGGTGGAAAGTTTGGTTCCGGTTCTTATGCCGCTTCTGGTGGTCTCCACGGTGTGGGTGCATCTGTCGTTAATGCGCTGTCAGAGCGCCTCGATGTCGAAGTTGACCGTGATGGCAAGACCTGGGCCATGTCCTTTCGACGTGGGGAACCTGGCGTCTTTGACGACAGCAAGGGAATTGCTCCGAACAATCCCTTCACACCCTTTGAAGACGGAAGCTCGCTCACCGTCAAGGGCAAGGTTGCCAAGGGTGTTACCGGAACCCGTGTGCGCTACTGGGCAGATCAGCAGATTTTCACTCCAGGTGCCTCTTTTCAAACTGAAGATTTAGACTCGCGCGCCCGCCAAACAGCGTTCCTTGTTCCCGGTCTTGAAATGAAGATTACAGACGAGCGTGGTCCCGAAGTCCTTGAATCGAGCTTCAAGTTCAGCGGCGGTATTAGCGAGTTCGCTGAGTTCCTTGCTCCAGATACTGCAGTGACTGACATCTGGCGCCTTTCAGGCGAGGGTAACTTCACGGAGACCGTTCCTGTCTTGGGGCCTGATGGAAATATGGCTCTCACTGAAGTGGAGCGTAGCTGTGGTGTGGACATTGCGCTGCGTTGGGGCACGGGTTATGAAACCGAGATGCAGAGCTTCGTCAACATCATCTCCACCCCCAAGGGTGGAACCCACCAGCAAGGTTTTGAACAGGCGCTGCTCAAGGTCATCCGTGCCCAGGTTGATGCGAATTCTCGCAAGCTCAAAGCAGGTAACGACAAGGTTGAGAAAGACGATGTTCTAGCCGGTCTCACTGCTGTAGTGACCGTTCGCGTCCCAGAACCACAGTTCGAAGGTCAGACCAAGGAAGTTCTGGGAACTCCAGCAGTGAAGGCCATTGTTGCCTCTGTTGTTCAGAAGCAACTCACAGCACGCCTGACCTCAACTAAGCGTGACGACAAGGCACAATCTGCCTTGCTGCTGGAAAAGATTGTTTCTGAAATGAAGAGCCGCATCTCGGCTCGCACTCACAAAGAAACTCAGCGCCGAAAGAATGCGCTGGAAACTTCGAGCCTTCCCGCAAAGTTGGTTGATTGTCGAAGCAATGATGTTGAACAGTCCGAACTCTTCATCGTGGAGGGTGACTCGGCACTCGGAACGGCAAAGCTCGCTCGCAACAGTGAGTATCAGGCGTTGCTGCCCATCCGAGGCAAGATCCTCAACGTTCAAAAAGCATCTGTTTCTGACATGCTCAACAACACTGAATGTGCCTCGATTATTCAGGTGATTGGTGCAGGCTCTGGACGCAGCTTTGATCTTGATGCAGCCCGTTACGGCAAGGTCATCTTGATGTCAGATGCTGATGTTGACGGCGCACACATTAGAACGCTTCTTCTCACTCTCTTCTTCCGTTATATGCGTCCCCTCATTGAAGCAGGGCGGGTTTTTGCCGCTGTTCCGCCACTTCACCGCGTGGTGGTGATTAACCCTGGCACGAAGCCCAACGAAACGATTTATACCTATTCAGAGACTGAACTTCAGTCCGTGTTGGCTGCATTGGCGAAGTCCGGAAAGCGCTACCAAGAGCCCATTCAGCGCTATAAGGGTCTGGGTGAAATGGATGCAGATCAGCTTGCCACCACCACCATGGATCGCTCAGCACGCACACTGCGCCGTGTTCGTGTGGAGGATGCAGCGATGGCTGACACCGTCTTTGAGCTCTTGATGGGTAATGACGTTGGTCCACGCCGAGACTTCATTATTGAAGGCTCAGCTGGCCTGTCTCGCGACCGAATCGACGTTTAGCTAACGGCGTTGCCCACAAAGGCAACGTCTCCGTCGAGCAAGGTGCCAGAGGCATCGCGCTTGGCTAGCTCAGTGGGAAGTTCGCGGGGCATTCCATCTAGTGCGCTAGCGCGGGGAATTCCCTGGCCCACCCAGGCCAGTGCCAACGCATCTTCTCCCTTCAGGAGAGTTTGTGCGCGAACACCACCGGTGCCACGGCCCTTAGCGGGGAATTCAGAAAGCAGAGACATCTTGGCGCGGCCAGCGTCTGTACCGAGCAAAGTGTTCATGCTGGTGGAGATGGTGACCACCTGGGCGTCAGCTTCGGGGCCTGCGGTGAAGTAAATCACTCGAGCATTGTCTGAGACCCGGATACCAGCCATACCGCCGGCTGCAGCACCCTGGGGGCGAACAGCCTCTGCGCCAAAGTGGAGGAGCTGCGCATCAGAAGTGACAAAGATCAGTTCATCACTCTCTGCTGCGGGAGCGACACCCACAACCGTGTCGGAATCTTTCAACGAGATGATGGCATTGCCAGATTTCACAGGGAATGCATCGGCTTGGATGCGCTTGACGACACCCTCAGCAGTTCCTAGTGCATAGGTGGTTTCTCCGCCGAGGGAAACTAGGCCCACAACCTTCTCGCCAGATTCCAGTTCGACGTAGTCGGAGCTATTGACTGCTGCAGCAAGTGAAACGCTAGAGGCAGGAACCCCAGGAAGTGAGACGGGGGAGAAGTGAACCAAGCGTCCCTTGCTCGTCACAGCACCAATGAGACCTCGACGAGTTGTGGAGATGTTGGAGACAACACCATCATGTGCTGTGCGGTGGGTTCCTTGAGCAATGGGGTCGTCAGCATTATCAAGATCAACACGAGCAAGTCGTCCGCTGGCAGAGAGCAACACGCGGCACGGAGTGTCCTCGAGCTGCAGTGCTTCGGGTTGCGCAGAAGCAACACGTGCTGCGGTTGTGGCGGGTGCGACTGTTGAGGTGGACAACACCGTGCGGCGAGGAGTTCCGAGGTTCTTGGAAACTTCGGAAAGCTCCTTGACTACGACATCAATCAGCTTCTTATCGCTGGCGAGAATGGTTTCCAGTTCAGAGATTTCTTTACGCAAAGCATCGGCTTCTGCTTCGAGCTCTACTCGAGAGAATTTAGTCAGGCGACGAAGACGCAGTTCCAAGATGTAATCAGCTTGAGGAACAGAGAGCTCGAATACCTCCATCAGTCGGGCTCTGGCTTGTTCTGTGTCATCACTTTGGCGGATGAGCTGAATGACCTCGTCGATGTCCATGATGGCGATGAGGAGACCATCGACCAGGTGAAGACGTTCTTGACGCTTGGTGAGGCGGTGCTGTGAACGACGCTGAACTACCTGCTTGCGGTGGTCGACATAGACGGTGAGCATCTCGCGCAGACCCATGGTTTGTGGGCCACCGTTGACCAGGGCAACGTTGTTAATGTTGAAGGAGTCTTCCAGCGGGGTGTAGCGGTAGAGCTGTTCCAGGACGGCTTCAGGGTCGAAACCTGTCTTGATTTCGATCACCAGCTTGAGACCGTGGTGGCGATCCGTGAGGTCGATGACGTTAGAAATACCGTTGAGCTTTTTGCTCGTGACGCCATCTTTGATTTTGTCGATGACCTTTTCAGGACCGACCAGGTAGGGGAGTTCGGTAACAGTGATGCCCATTTTGCGAGGGGAGACGCTGCCAATGGTGACTCGTGCACGTGTCTTGAAACTGCCGCGACCGGTTTCATAGGCTTCGCGGATACCGTCCAAGCCCATGATCACACCACCGGAGGGAAGATCTGGTCCAGGCACGAACGCCATCAGGTCGTCCAGCGATGCCTGGGGGTTCCTCAGGAGGTGAATCGAGGCTTCAATGACCTCAATCAGGTTGTGGGGAGCCATGTTGGTGGCCATGCCCACTGCAATACCGCTCGCACCGTTTACCAGCAGGTTGGGATAGGCCGAAGGAAGAACATCTGGCTGCTGGAACTGGTTGTCATAGTTCGGAACGAAGTCGACGACGTCTTCATCAAGGTTCGCTGTCATGGCAAGTGCAGAAGCAGCGAGGCGGGCTTCGGTGTAGCGGGCAGCAGCAGGGCCGTCATCCAGCGAACCGAAATTACCGTGTCCATCAATGAGGGGCAGGCGGAGCGAGAAGTCTTGAGCCAGGCGAACAAGGGCGTCATAGATGGAAGCATCACCATGGGGGTGAAGTTTTCCCATCACTTCACCAACAACACGCGCCGACTTCACGTGGCCCTTGTCGGGGCGCAAACCCATCTCACTCATCATGAACAGGATGCGGCGTTGAACGGGCTTGAGGCCGTCGCGTGCATCGGGCAGTGCCCGAGAGTAAATCACCGAGTAGGCATATTCCAGAAATGAGTCCCGCATCTCTGTCGAGACATCGATGTCCTCGATGCGCTCGAGGGCATCATTCGCTGGGGTGGAGGGGACCATATCTGTGATCTTTCGTTACGCATAAGACACAGCAGGCATAGCTGGCAAACCGCGTAACTATGGCAG
>NZ_JAVWTF010000029.1:0-23821 GCF_036667855.1 Aurantimicrobium sp.
GCGCGAGGTACCTTCTGGGGGAGGTGCAGTTTGGGGCATGACACAAGCACTGCTTGTTTGTGATGTCATCGTTTCTTTAGTCATGGAGACCAAGTGGCCCGTACCGGCACTCGTCGTAACACCCTCGATAACTCGGGGCTCATTCCTATCCTCGCCCGCAAGGTGCGCGAGGTGGAGGCAAAAGCTCAGACCGGCAAGAAGGTTGGTCCTACCAACCGCACCAAGTTCCAGGTCATCGCATTCCTCGTGCGTGAAGAGCGTGCACGCGTCAAAGGTGACGCGTCACTGACAGATGCTTCACGTGCTGAACAGCTCAAGCGTCTTGATGGTGTTGCCACCATCCTGGCCAAGACGGCAGCTCGTGACACTTCACTGATTCAGCTTCTTGAAGTTGACCACGCAACCAGTCCTGTGGCGCAGAAAATGCGCCGTGACTGGCTGGTTGAATCCGGTGCTGAGATCAACCCTGAAGACCTCATCATCACCACCGAGCAGTCAAAGCCTGTTCAGGAGTTCGCTCCCGAACTTGCTGAAAAGCAGGTTCTGCCTCTTTCAGTCAAGGCACGTCTGAAGTCCACTCCTTTCTTAGAGCCAGACTTCAGCAAGCCAGTAACCGGTTCTATCCCCGTGATGCGCCTGTCCAACTGGGAGCTTCTGGGTCCTTTGTTCAAGTCCTTTGAAACCGGTGCCGGTGGTGGCTCGGCGTGCATGAACATGCCTGCTGTTCCCAAGTTTGACCGCTACTCACCTCAGGGTCGCGAGCTCATGCCACACCAGATTCGCTTCATTGAGAGCGTGCGCGAAGGTCACCGCACCTTCCTGCTGGCAGATGAGCCTGGTCTGGGAAAGACTGCACAGTCTCTCATTGCAGCATCCGTTGCCAACGCGTTCCCTCTTCTGGCCATCGTTCCCAACGTGGTGAAGATGAACTGGGCTCGTGAAGTCGAGCGCTGGATTCCTGGCCGCAAGGCAACCGTTATCCACGGTGACGGTACCGATGTTGACGCCTTCGCCGACGTGTTCATCGTGAACTACGAAGTTCTGGACCGCCACCTGTCCTGGATTGGCCAGATGGGCTTCAAGGGCATGGTTGTTGATGAAGCACACTTCATCAAGAACCTCACCTCGCAGCGTTCCAAGCACGTACTGGCATTGGCAGACCGCATCGTCGCGCGCACGCCTGGTCACAACCCTCTTCGCATTGCCCTGACGGGTACACCGCTGATCAACGACATAGATGACTTCCGCGCTATCTGGAAGTTCCTGGGATGGATTGACGGCGAGAAGCCTTCGGCTGAACTCACCGCCAAGCTGGAGGCCATTGGCCTTACCCCTGCAGATCAAGGCTTTTATGCCTCCGCCCGCGACACCGTCGTGTCGATGGGTATCGTTCGTCGTCGCAAGATTGACGTGGCCAAGGATCTTCCCGCCAAGCGCGTGGTGGATCTCCCCGTTGAGCTCGACGACGAACTGGGTAACTCCATCAAGGCTGCCGAAGCAGAGTTGGCTAAGCGCCTGCTCGAGCGTTACAACCGATTCACCGTATCCGGAAACTTCCGTGGTTCCACCTCAGAACTTATCCGCATGGTTGCGCAGCAGGAGCTCGATGAGTCCAAGGGCCAGAAGACCGGAGAAAACGTCTTCACCATGGTGCGCAAGATTGGTCAAGCAAAGGCTGGACTCGCGTCCGACTACGCAGCACAGCTCGCTCGTTCCGTGGGCAAGGTTGTCTTCTTTGCCAAGCACATTGATGTCATGGACACTGCAGAGCGCGCCTTTGCTGCTCAGGGAATCAAGTCCGTCTCCATCCGTGGTGACCAGACCACCTCTGCCCGCCAGGATGCCATTGACGCCTTCAATAAGGACGAGTCAGTTCAGGTTGCGGTCTGTTCGCTCACCGCTGCTGGTGTTGGTTTGAACTTGCAGGCATCTTCGAACGTTGTTCTTGCGGAACTGTCCTGGACTTCTGCCGAGCAGACCCAGGCCATTGACCGCGTTCACCGTATTGGTCAGGAAATGCCGGTCACGGCATGGCGCATTATTGCCGCCCAGACCATTGACGCGAAGATCGCTGAGCTCATAGACAGCAAGCGTGGTCTTGCAGCCCGTGCACTAGAGGGTGAAGAGATTGAAGCAGGCTCGCAGGATTCCATCCAGCTCGATGCTCTGGTTCACATTCTTACTCGTGCAATCTCCACGCAGTACGCATAGCCTGTAACCATGAACGAGTGGCTCACCGCAGCAGGCGCAGGCCTGCTTGCCGGTGGTGCTCTATTTGTGGGCGCACTCATCGCATGGTTCGTTAACGTTCCTGCACGTGTCGTGGCCAGCATCATGGCTTTTGGCGCCGGTGTGCTGATTTCGGCACTGGCCTTTGACCTGGTTGGCGAAGCCATGGCGGAATCGGGATTAGTACCCACCGTGTCAGGCTTTGCCGTGGGCGCCATTGTCTATGTGGGCGTCAACATTTTGCTCGATGCCCGGGATGCCCGTAATCGCCGAGGATCTGCCGAAGGCCCAGGAACAGGAACCGGTATTGCCATTGGTGCACTCCTCGACGGTGTGCCTGAATCCATGGTGTTGGGTTTGTCCATGCTCGGAGGGCAAGGAGTGAGTATCCCGATTCTCACCGCTGTCATCATCTCCAACCTGCCTGAGGGCCTCTCCAGCACAGCAGAGCTCAAGGCAGCGGGACGCAAGCCCCGCTTTGTCTTCTTACTCTGGGGCGGCATTGCCCTCGCTGCGGCAATCTCGAGCCTCTTGGGCTTCACTATCTTGGCGGATGCTCCGGTGGAACTCACCGGGTTCATCACGTCACTCGCGGCGGGCGCCATGCTGGCCATGATTTGCGACACCATGATTCCCGATGCCTTCCGCAAAGCACACAACTACACGGGGTTGCTAGCAACCCTGGGTTTCTTGGTGAGCTTCGTTATTCACCAGCTGGCCTAGGAGTTAGTGCTCGTCCCAGAAAGTGGCGAGCAGCTGAGCTGAGGCATGAGTGCGATCTGCGTGTGCTGAGTGACCTGCGTTAGCGATAACCCAGTAGTCGGCACCGAGCTGCTCTGCCATGACGCGCTGCATCTCGATAGGCCAGGCATCATCATTGGCACCATGAGAGACAAGAACAGGTATGCCTGTGCGGGAAAGCTCGAGGGTGCGGTCAACTTGATCAATCAAAATGTTGATACCAGCTTCTAGCTGGGCAGGGTTCGTGCTCATCAGGCGGTCGTAGTAGTACTGCTCAATGACGTTGAGCTCACCCTTGAGATCTGCTTCGGGATCGTTTCCGGTTGCCAACTGGTTTCCGACAAAGTAGGCACGGGGCCCGTGCTCTATAAGACCAGCGCGTTGCTCCAGGAGGTCTCCACCCATGTTGCGGGGACCGCTATTCCACATGGTCAAGCTGGCAAAGGGGGAGTGGTCCTGAAGAATTGCCTCAATGGACACAACACCACCGAAGCTGTGGCCTAAGAGATGAACGTCAGTGCCTAGGCCGAGTTTCTGGATGACTTCGTGAATGTCCTGGCCTAAACGTGGAAGTTCGTAGCCAGCAGTGTCGTCAGGCCCTTCCGACAGGCACTGACCGCGTTGAGAGAAAGTGACGACCTTATAACCGCGCTCAGAGAGGGGCTGTAGTAAACCATTGAAGGTGTCTGCTGAGCTGGTGTAGCCAGGAACAAGCAAAGCCGTTCCCACATGTTCACCCACGGGTTCAATCGTGATGGTGGCGAGCTTGTAGCCATCAATCTCAACGTGGCCTCGCACAGCTCGTTCAGGGATTTGTAAATCGAGAGAAATTCCCTTGGCTTCAAGTTCTGTGCCGTTTGGTGGTAGCTGTGCGCTCATACCTTCATGTTACGACGGGAGTCCATGCACCGCTGTGGTTCAATGCACAGAGTAGAAGAGATCGAAGGTTCAACGAGTTATCGAGGGTTCTCGACTGTGTAGTAGACATTTATGTGTATTTCTCTAACGTGGATACAGTTGCCCAATCTGCTCGCTTTCAGTGAGCATAAGGAAAGACGACATTTTTCTCATTTCATCCAGAAAAGGTTCATGTGGATCCTCTATTCGTCGTCGTGCTCGTTGTAGCACTCGCGCTTTTCTTTGACTTCACCAACGGTTTCCATGACACCGCAAACGCCATGGCAACCCCTATTGCAACTGGTGCGCTCAAGCCTCGTACCGCTGTTCTCATCGCAGCGGTGTTGAACCTTGTAGGTGCATTCCTTTCCACCGCGGTTGCTAAAACCATCTCTGTTGACCTCATCAATGAAGACGTCACCATCAAGGTGGAAATGATTTTCGCCGGTTTGTGTGGAGCCATCTTGTGGAACCTCACCACGTGGATCTTGGGATTGCCCTCCTCTTCGTCACACGCACTCTTTGGTGGACTGATTGGTGCGGCCATCGCTAGCGCTGGTTTCGATGCCGTTAACTTCATCAAGGTTGTGGAGAAGGTCATCCTTCCTTCCCTCTTCGCCCCTGTTATTGCTGGTGTGGCTGCCTACCTGGCTACCAAGCTCGCCTACATCATCACTGCTCGTTCGCAGGCAGAGCGTGCTCGTACTGGAATCGGTACAGGACGTTCACGCTTCCGCACCGGACAGATCTTCTCGTCCTCGCTGGTTGCGCTCTCACACGGTACTAACGATGCGCAGAAGACCATGGGTGTGATCACGTTGGTTCTTATCACCGCTGGTGTGCTCGGGAAAGACAGCGGCGTTCCGCTGTGGGTCATGATTGCAGCTGCTCTCGCAATTGCACTCGGCACCTACATGGGTGGATGGCGCATCATCAAGACCATGGGAACTGGGCTTTCTGAAATTAAGCCAGCCCAAGGTCTTGCCGCCGAAACCGCAACCGGTGTCACCATCTTGGCCTCGACCAACCTTGGTTTTGCTCTCTCGACAACTCAAGTTGCTTCAGGATCTGTTATTGGTGCAGGTCTGGGCCGTAAGGGTGGAACTGTCCGCTGGAACAAGGCAAGCCACGTCGTTGGCGCATGGTTCCTCACCCTCCCTGCTGCTGCCATCGTTGGAGCGTTCGCGGCATGGATTGCAGGAACAGGTCCTTTCGGAATCTTGGTTGACGCAGTTCTCGTAACTGGTGTCATCATCGCGTTGTTCCAGATCAGCAAACGCAATGCCGTTACCCACACCAACGTCCTCTCTGAGGTCGAGGGTGCGAGCGAAATCGTGGAAACTCCTGCACAGCGTCGCCGTGCAGAGAAGGCCGCCAAGCTCGCTGCAAAGAAGGCTGCCGAAAAGGCCGCCAAGCAAGCTAAGAAGAACAAGAAGGGCAAGAACTAATGACTATCGCTTGGGATGCATTCTTATCCGTTGTTCTCACCTCGATTGGTGGCGCAGCCGTCATCGTGTCGCTGTATTCACTCGGCGTTCGTTTCGTCACTGATGCTGAGCTGCTTGCCCCCAAGGCGGCACAGGGTGATGGTTCTGCTGTGCGCAAGGAATCTTTCTTCCGCAGTGTTGCCTACATCTGCTTCACGCTCTGCGCTATTGCGGTTCTGTATGAGGTCTACTTGATCATTCCGTTCTTCCACAAGTAGGACGAACCCCCGACAGAACCCCTCACGAAAGTGAGGGGTTCTGTCGCTTAACCCCATATGTGGTGGTGTGATAGCAGAAAATTCACTTCAAGTAGTGGTTAAGACTTTCCGGCGAAAAACTCTAGGCAAACTCTCAGGCGCGGTAGTCTCAACAACGTAGTTCCCTTACCCCTACTCAAAAAGGAGATCGGTTTGTCGTCGTCGACCACCGAGAAGTCCAAGTCTGGCTTCGCAGCAACACTCGATCGCTACTTCGAAATTACTAAGCGTGGTTCCACCATTGGTACGGAGTTCCGTGGCGGTCTCGTCATCTTCATGACGATGGTTTACATCATCATCTTGAACCCCATCATCTTGGCTTTCAGCCCCGACGTAAACGGCAACGTTATCGGCGGCGGTGCAGCTGACGCTTTCGAATTTGCACCACAGGCAATTGCTTCGGCAACTGCACTTGCTGCAGGTCTGATGACCATCGCATTCGGTTTCGTCGCACGTTTGCCATTTGCGATCGCAGCTGGTCTGGGTATCAACTCATTCCTCGCCGTAACCCTGGTCAAGGACGTCACCTGGCAGGAGGCCATGGGCCTCGTCGTCATCGACGGAATCATCATCCTCATCCTCGCGGTCACTGGTCTTCGCACCATGATCTTCACCGCAGTTCCTGCTGCGCTGAAGACCGCGATCACCGTGGGTATTGGTCTCTTCATTGCATTCATCGGTCTTGTTGACGGTGGACTTGTTCGTCGCACCGACGCAGGTCCCGTTCCAGTGGGTCTCGGTCTGGGTGCTGATCACTCAATGGGTCTACCTGCTCTGATTTTCATTATTGGCGTTCTAACCATTGCTGTTCTTATGGCGTTACGAGTTCGTGCGGCGATACTTATTGGTCTTGTATCGACAACAATTATCGCGATTATTGGCGAAGCCATTTTCCAGATTGGCGATAAGAAGTTTGTAGACGGAGTTCCTCAGAATCCACTCGGTTGGGACACCACCGTTCCTGGTCTTCCCTCCAACATCTTCGCAGTTCCTGATTTCTCCACCATTGGTCAGGTGAGCCTCTTTGGTTCCTTCGAGCGCATCGGTGCTCTTGCAGCAATCATGCTCGTGTTCACCCTCGTGTTCTCGAACTTCTTCGACGCAATGGGCACCATGACCGGTTTGTCCAAGCAGGCTGGCCTTGCTGACAAGGACGGAAACTTCCCACGTCTGAAGTCCGCACTGGTTGTTGAAGGTGCTGGTGCTGTTGTTGGTGGTTTCACCTCGACCTCTTCCAACACCGTCTACATCGAGTCTGCTTCCGGTATCGCCGGTGGTGCTCGTACCGGTCTGGCCAACATCGTTACCGGTGTTCTGTTCCTGGTTGCAATGTTCTTCGCACCTTTGACTTCTGTAGTCCCCATCGAGGTTGGTGCTTCGGCACTGGTCATCGTGGGTGCACTCATGATGTCTCAGGTTGTTGACATCGACTGGAAGGACTGGAGCATCTCGTTCCCAGCCTTCCTGACCATCATCATGATGCCTTTCACCTACTCGATCGCAAACGGTATCGGTATCGGCTTCATCACCTGGGTAGTCATCCGCGCATTCGCAGGTAAGGGTAAAGAAATCCACCCTGTCCTCTGGATTGTTGCAGCTGGCTTCGTGCTCTACTTCGTATCAGCACCACTTACTGCTGCTCTCGGCGGCTAGTAAAGAACCACTCGCACAAGCGGGAGAGCCTTCGGGCTCTCCCGCTTGTCGTTTAAGTGGATGTGGATAACTCAGGAACCACTCCACGCATTTTGAGTAGGTTTCCTCACATGCGTGTGAAACCTCTCATTGCCATCCCGCTGATAGCTATTGCTCTGGCGGGCTGTTCGGCTCAACCACCTGCTCTCAAAGAAACAACAGCTGCACCTGAGCAGAAACCACTCTTTGCCACGGATGCAGAGGCCTTAGCTGCAGCAGAAGCTGCCTATGCAAACTATCTCGAGGTCTCAGACCAGATAGCGAGAGACGGTGGAGCTAATCCGGAGAGATTGAAGGGGTTGGTTTCTGATGCCCTTTACAAAGATGAGGTTATTGGCTTTCAACAGATTGCACAGGATCAGTCTGTTGCGGTTGGCGCTTCAAATTTCGACACCGTTCATCTTCAGGGGTATGACGCTAAATCTGTTTCAACATATTTATGCATTGACCATAGTCAAATTCATCTTCAAAATCGCTCTGGTGAAGATGTAACAAGTCCCAACAGAGTAGATAGGTATCCACTGGTAGTGACCTTTTCCTCAGAGGGAAATGGGAACTTGAAAATCGAGTCGAGTGAGACGTGGTCTGGCCAAAACTTCTGTTAATTTTCCCTGTCGTAGTTGCCATAAGTCTTGGATCAGCTATCTCAGCCGTTGCTGCCACAAATTCTTGCGCGTCTTCATCGTCACTGTCTGGAAGTTGCACTGGCGCCCAAACTTCCAATAACTCCGTAGATGTCTGGGCTCGATCAACTACTCCAGGGGGCTCGTCTTCAGTAGTCGTGCCTGCAGGTCGAAGTGGTGGTGGAAATCGCTCAACTAAACCGACTCCTTATTACGCAACAGGGACGATTGCATTCAATTGTTTGGCTCGGCAATCAACGATTGCTAGTTGCCGCAGAACGCCCGCTCCGCCAGCCCCAGCACCAGTGAACTACGCCCCGGTTACTTTGACGGATCTGGCCAATTTTGTTCCTCAGTCGGCATCTCTCACCTCACAGCCTCGAGGATGGACCGTGGTGAATTTGAACACGAACTTTATTGCCGGAGCATCAACTCATGTGGTGGGTGGTTCTTTGTTTGGCCAATCTGCAGAGGTTCGCTTTACCCCGCATGCATATGACTGGAACTACGGTGATGGAGGTACTCAATCAACTGCTGTTTCTGGAGCACGGTGGGATGCTCTTGGATTACGCGAGTTCTCTGCCACTCCAACAAGTCACATCTATGCCAGTGAAGGAAGTTTCACCACTTCTGTTTCTGTTCGCTATGGCGTTGAATACCGCGTGGGCGGGGGAGCGTGGATCCCAGTTTCCGGAGAAGTCTCGAGTTCTGCGACTACGACGGTGGTGATTGTGGAAGGTGCTGACACAGTGTTGGCTGCTCGAGACTGCACTAACTCTCGAAGTAGTCAAAGCTGCAAATAAGTCTTCGGCTAGCGTGGGAGGGTGACTAATCAGACCACCTCTCCTCGCGTTGTTGAGGTGATGAACACATTGAATGCGCTGGGCAATCCAGTGATTGCTGCGCATTCTCAGCGTTACTTCAAAACAGGTCCTGGAGAGTACGGCGAGGGCGATGTCTTTATCGGTATACGTGTTCCTGTCACGAGAACCGTTGTTCGCCAATTCAAAGACTTGAGTACTCCCGAGATTGTGGAGTTGGCTCAATCACCAGTTCATGAACACCGACAGTGTGCGGTGTTGATTCTGACGAGTCAGTTCACACGCGCCAAGACAGTTCAGCAGCGGGCAGAGCTGTTCGAGATCTTGTTGATGCTGGTCTCGAGTGGTCACGTCAATAACTGGGACCTCGTAGATTCTTCTGCTCCCTATATCGGGGCTTATCTCCTGGAGATGCCTGACTACAGTGATCTCCTTCTTACTCTTGCTCAGTCGGAAGATCTCTGGGAACGCCGGACAGCTGTGATGCTCACAGCGGCGTTGATTCGTGCAGGGATTTATCAACCCACACTTGAGCTGTGTGAGCTGCTCATGACAGACGCGCATGACCTCATTCACAAGGCCACTGGCTGGATGCTGCGCGTGGTAGGGGATCAGGACATCGCTGTACTACGAGGGTTCTTAGATACGTATTCGGCAACAATGCCCCGCACCATGTTGCGATACGCGATTGAACATTTAGACAAGCCTGAACGGGACCACTATCTCAAGCAGAAGTCGCTGTTAGCCTAAACAGGCACTCATTTAGCCCTATGAGAAAACACTCAGATAACGTTCAGCCTTCTCATAGCGTTCACATAGATTCATTTGGAAAGCTAAAGGTGCTTGAAAGGAGCTTCTCGAATGGTTGAGAACAACGACAAAGGAATTCCCGAGTACTACTTCCCACCCGTGGGTGAGTCCACACCACCACCTGCAACACCTCCCGTTGCAGAGCAGGTAGTTCCCGAAACCTTCGTTGGTCCCGCTGCTGTTCAAGAGCGCAAGCAGAACAAGGTTGCCCCACTGGTTGCCGTGGCTGTTGCTGCCGCACTGGTTGGCGGTATCGCTGGTGCTGGTGTTGTCACCGTTATGGGGGGACAGAACGCAAACAACTCTGCTTCCAGCAATGTTCAGGGCATCACCATCAACAACACCGAAGAAGTCTCAACCGTAACTGCGGTTGCGGCGAAAGCTTCGCCCAGCGTCGTCACCATTTCAGTGACAGGTGCTGCCGGAGGTGGCTCAGGTTCAGGTGTGATTTTGAACAAAGAGGGCTATGTCCTTACCAATAACCACGTCGTAACTCTGGATGGTGCAGATAGCAACGCCAAGATCACTGTCCAGGACAATGACGGGAACATTTACCCCGCATCCATCGTGGGAACAGACCCAACAGTAGATATGGCTGTGCTCAAGATTGAGGGAGAGGGAGTCTTCACGCCCATCGAATGGGCTGACTCCAGCAAACTCAACGTGGGAGACCTCACCATCGCGATGGGTGCACCGCTCGGACTTGCCGGAACGGTCACCACCGGTATCGTTTCAGCACTCAATCGATCCATTCAGGTTGCAAGCTCTGCTGTGCCAGACTCATCGGGCTCTGACTCAGACTCTGGCAGTGGAGATAGCTCCAACCCATTCAACTTCGACTTTGGTCAAGGTCAAACACAGGCTCAATCTCAGAGCGCCTCGATTTCTATCCCTGTCATCCAGACAGACGCCGCTATCAACCCTGGTAACTCTGGTGGAGCGCTCCTGGACTCGAAGGGTCGCTTGATCGGTATCAACGTGGCGATTGCCAGTGCTGGATCCTCCGACGGACAGTCCGGAAGCATTGGTGTGGGCTTTGCCCTCCCTTCCAACCTGGCCAAGCGTGTCTCGGCTGAGCTGATCGAAAACCAGAAGGCCTCACATGGTCTCTTGGGTGCCCAGGTATCTGATGCGGCATCAAAGGATGGCAGCACTGCAGTTGGTGCCTACATCGAGAAGGCTGTTGAGGGTGGCGCTGCCGCTCAAGCTGGTATCAAGGATGGCGACATCGTGGTTCGGTTCAATGGTGTTCGCATCACAGATGCCAATGACCTCACCGCTCAGGTTCGCACCGCAGCTGGTGGTTCTGAAGCAACTGTTGTGGTCAACCGCGACGGTAAGCAGCAGACAATCAAGGTTCAGCTCGGCACTCTCAAGTAACGGGGGAAAGGGCCTGTTCTTGGTAACCTAGAACTCGGCCTTCTACTCAAGGACCCCATGTCTGCTCTCGGCTCTGCGCCAATTCCAGCAACGCCACTACCCGGCGTCTCTTATGTGATGCCTGTTCTCAACGAGGTCACTCACATTCGTGCTGCGGTGGCGAGCTTGCTGGAGCAGGACTATGCCGGCCCCATGGAAGTCACTCTGGCACTGGGGCCGAGTACGGACGGTACAAACGAGTTAGTTGCACAGATGTGTGCCGAAGATCCTCGAATTCACTCCGTCGACAACCCTGCTGCAGCAACGCCCGTGGGAATGAACCTGGCCATCAAAGCTTCGAGCTTTCCCATTGTCATCCGTGTGGATGCCCACTCTGTGCTGCCTAAGGACTACGCCAGTATTGCTGTGGAGACGCTGTTGCGGACCCAAGCAGACAACGTGGGTGGCATCATGGATGCCCAAGGAACCACACCTTTTGAGCGCGCCGTTGCTCGGGCATATGACACCAAGGTGGGCTTGGGCGGAACCCCCTTCCACGTGGGTGGCAAGGAAGGCCCCGTCGACACCGTCTATCTCGGTGTCTTCAACCGAGAGAGCCTGCTGAAGGTGGGCATGTTCAACGAGGAGATTCGTCGCGGACAAGACTGGGAACTCAACCGTCGCATTCGCGACGCTGGCGGACTGGTCTGGTTCACTCCCAAGCTCAAGGTTGTTTATCGTCCACGCACCTCGGTGAAGGCGCTGGTCAAGCAGATGTATTCCACGGGCTTGTGGCGAGGAGAACTCTCTCGTCGCTTTGGTAGTGGTCTGCGTTACTTCGTGCCGCCCATGATGGTGGTGGCGACCGCACTCGGAATTCTTACCGGTGTGTTGGGATTCACTCTCGGGTGGGTTGTTCCTGCTGTGTATGTGGCATTCGTTCTGGTGTCGACCGTGGTTTATGGGCGCGGCATGGGCGCCAAAGGATTCGGGTGGTTTCCACTGGTTCTTCCCTGTATTCACTTCGCATGGGGTGTAGGTTTCATCATGAGTTACACCAGACTCACCTCAAACATTGCTGGCAAGAGCGGAAGGTAAGACGTGGAGAAACCCACCTCGCTCGCTCAATTGCGTGAAGTAACCCAGCCGTCTGAGGTGCGCACCCGCGCTAACGCAGAACACTGGGTAGCTCACCTTTACCTGCGTGATCTTTCTCCCTATGTCACCTGGGTATTGCTCAAAACCCCTATCTCGGCCAATGGTGTGACCGGGATCATGATTCTCACCGGCTGGGCAACTGCAGCTGCCTTGCTCATCCCCGGCATCTGGGGCCCTGTTCTTGCTCTGATTTTGGGGCAGCTGCAAATGCTCATCGACTGCTGCGATGGAGAAGTTGCCCGCTGGCGCAAAACGAAGAGCCCTGCCGGGCACTTCCTCGATGCCGTAGGTCACTACACAACCGAAGCGTTTATTCCTCTTGCTCTGGGTCTGCGTGCTGCCGGTTTTGCCGACAATTCACGACCTATTGACTGGATGTGGGTTGCCCTCGGTGCATTCCTGGCCATCGTGATCATTTTGAACAAGGTTCTCAACGATCTTGTTCGTGTAGCACGTGCCATGTCTGATCTGCCCAAGTTGGCAGATGCCAAGGGAGCGAACGCGCCACGCCCCGGCATGGTTGCCAAACTGCGTCGCTTGGCTCGCTTTGTTCCCTTCCACCGCATCTATCACTCGGTGGAGCTGACCATCATCGCTTGTATCGCGGCAGTCATTGGTCTGGCAGTCGGAGAACTTCAGATCAGCCAGGTTCTACTTGCTGTGTTGCTGCCGTTGTCCGTCCTAGCCATCATTGGTCACTTTGTTGCGATCATGACGAGCTCACGTGTCCGGGCTGCTTAGTTCCACTGAATTCGGCGTTCGACCTCGAGTGGGCGTCGTCGTGCTCACCATGGGACAGCGACCTGAAGAACTGACTCGTGCGATCAGGAGTGTGCTGGCGCAGCAGCTTGTCATTCTCGACATCGTTGTAGTGGGAAATGGCTGGCGTCCCGAGTTTTTACCTGCCGGTGTTCGCGGTCTTCACTTGGAAGAGAATCTTGGCATCCCTGCCGGCCGCAATGCTGGGGCTGCAAAAGTCTCGGGGGAGTACATCTTCTTCCTCGATGACGATGCAGAGCTTGCTGACCCACTGTTCCTCGCAGAGGGAATCAGGAAGCTCGAAGCTGATTCTTCACTTGGTCTGATACAGCCCCGCATTACCGATCCCAGCGGGAAAGAAACCCCACGTCGCTGGATTCCCCGCCTGCGCAAGGGCGAGGCATCGGACTCAAGTTATGTCTTCTCCGTGCTGGAAGCAGCCGTGTTGATGCCCACTAGAGTCTTTGAAGACATTGGGGGTTGGGGAGATCCCTACTTCTATGCCCATGAAGGTATTGAACTAGCTTGGCGCGTGTGGAACGCGGGGAAAAAAGTTTGGTATGCAGGAGACATGGTGGTTCACCATCCCGTCACGAATCCAACGCGGCATGCCACGTATTACCGTCTCAATGCACGCAATCGCGTGTGGTTGGCCAAGCGGAACCTGCCACTGATCTTGATTCCGTTTTATGTGCTCTCGTGGACAGGGGTTCAACTGGTGCGCTCCGTCCGCAGTGGAGGTGCAGGACTTGGCTCCTGGTTCTCTGGCTGGATTGAAGGCTGGAAAGTGAACCCAGGTGGGCGCGTGGCTATGAGATGGCTCACGGTCTATCGCATGACCAAGGCTGGTCGTTTCCCAATTCTCTAGTCGTTTTCGACTCATTCTTCGCAAGTTAGGCTAATTTCATGGGTTTGATTCAAGATGCACGTTCGGCAACCAGCCTTCTCTCGAAGGCCTTGCAGAGTCGTCTGCGCCGCAAAGAACTTGCCCGCAAATTAGCTGAGCACCCTCTTCCAGGGCACAACTTCAAAGTTGGCGTCTACTTCGCTGATGGTGAGGTCAACCTCTACCAGGTTCGCCAGTGGTACAAACCACTCGAAGAGCTCTCAAAGACCTGGCCTGTTGTCATCTTGAGTCGCAACACGTTGGGTGCTCTCAAACTACTTGATGAGTCTCCGGTTCCCGTGGCATTTGTGCGCACGGTGGTGGATTTGGAAGAGTTCATCGCTGATCAAGATCTTCACGTCATTCTGTATGTCAACCAGAACGCTCGAAACTTCCAAATGTTTAGATACGGCCAGCGTTGGCACGTGTTTATCAACCACGGTGAATCCGACAAGATGTACATGACCACCAACCAGTTCAAGGCGTATGACTACAGCCTGATTGCCGGAGATGCGGCTCGTGAACGCCTAGGCCGAGTGCTCTGGGATTACGACTTTGAGAAGCGCGCAATTCCTATCGGTCGCCCCCAGGCAGACCACTACACCGGAACTGTTCCCTTTGAACCAGATGATCGCGAAGTGGTCCTCTATGCCCCCACCTGGGAGGGGGACCGCCCGGCGGCGGCCTATGGCTCGGTGGAGACCCACGGACTCGCACTCGTTGAAGCACTCATTGCAACCGGGCGTCACCGCGTGATTTATCGCCCGCACCCTCGAAGTGGCGCAGTTGACTTCGATTATGGTCAGGCTAATGACCAAATCAAAGCGTTGTTACGCCGAGCAAATGCGCACGATCCATCCGCCAAGCACATCGTGGATGAAGGGGCGGAATTGGGCTGGCAGCTCTCCGTGGCAGATATGGCGATCGTGGATATCTCGGCCATGGTTTATGACCGTCTCGCGGCAGGTAAGCCCCTAATCATTACTCGCCCCGTCAATCCTGAGGCAGAGATCGACGAAGGCGGCTATCTCAGCGATTGTGAATGGCTCTATGCCGACAAGGCAGGGGAAATCGTAGCTCAGATTGACGCCATTGAACACGATCCTGAAGCACAGGCACGACTAGCTAGATGGTGCAAGCACTACTTCGGAGATATCACTCCAGGTGTCCCCACACAGCGTTTCCACGCTGCCATCCAACACTTGATGGATGAGTGGGACAAGAACGCTGCTCTTCACGCTGCAGACTAATTCTCAATCACACTACTTCGGCTTGTTTACGCCGGGAGTGTCCGTGGTTCCCAGTAGCTTAGGGATGTGGCTAAATCGGGGTTTGTTCAGCGTGAAATCCCACCCGTGCGCCCATTTGTCCCCGATGCCTCACAAGCACGGGTCCTCGCTCTTCAAGCAGATCAATTCGCTGTCGTTCTTGGGGCTCCGGGTACCGGTAAGACAGCTCTGCTCACCGAATTTGTTGCTGCGCGCGTAGCTGGAGGGAGCAACCCCGACAACATCGTGGTGCTCAGCCCCAACCGTGTTGCTGCTAGCCGTCTGAGGAACTCATTAGGCCTGAGGTTAGGCATTGCAACCAATGGTGCTCTCGCACGTACTCCAGGATCACTTGCCTTTGCTCTTGCCCAAGAGCACGCCCTGGCCACAGGACAAACAGCGCCTCGAATGCTCACCGGTAGTGAGCAAGACAGCATCATCTCAGAACTGTTACTTGGTCACATCGAAGATGGCACTGGTCCTGCGTGGCCGGACCCACTTGTTGCTGAGGTTCGACAGCGCCGTGCATTCCGTAGTGAATTACGTGATCTATTTGCCCGCAGCACGGAGATGGGCTGGACTCCTGCCGACCTGCGTTCTCAGGGGGAGACGCGCGAACATCCTGAATGGGTTGCCGCCTCTGAATTCTGGGGCGAATACCGTGAAGTTATTGCGGGATTTAGAACAGAATCTTTTGATTCTTCTGAAATCTTGGCCATCGGCGCCAATGCGCTCGCCGATTCAGCAGTGATGCCGAATGTGGAGCTCGTTCTCGTCGACGATGCGCAGGAGCTCACCTACGGTGCCGTTCGCATGCTGCAGGCTTTTGCCCGCCGTGGTGTTCCCGTGATCGTCTTCGGTGATCCTGATATCACCTCAACCACGTTCCGTGGAGCAGTGCCCAACTTCTTGGGACGATTCGCCGTTGAACTCGGTATCTCAACAGATCTTGTGAAGTCTTTTGTTCTGGACAGTGTCTACCGTCACGGTCCTCAGATTCGTTCTGCCGTGAGCAAGATGACCGAGATGGGCTCTGCAGAGGCCGGGGCACAGCGTAAAGCACTCTCTGTCGTTGAAGATGCTGTTTCCTCTCCGGTGCAGGTGCTAGAACGAAGCTCTCGAGTAGCTGAAACCACTGCCATTGCTCGCCAATTGCGTGAACACCACATCTTGGGTTCTACTGCGTGGTCCCAGATGGCAGTTGTCGTGCGCACCAGCTCACTCGTACCCCAGGTCGCCAGGGCGTTAGCAGTTGCTGAAGTTCCCACCAGGACCTTGTTGTCTGAGCGTTCGTTAAAGGAACACCCTGCGGCACTTGATTTGATTGCAGCAATTGCAGTGGCGATGGGGCGCATGGAACTCACCCCCAATGTCGCCACTGATTTACTCACTTCACCCATGGTGGGCCTCACGGTGCTGGATCTGAGAAGACTTCGTTTGGCCCTGCGTCACGACGAGCTGGCTGCTGGAGGAGTGCGCACCGGTGAAGAACTCCTCATCGCAGCTCTTGAACAACCTGCAGATCTGGTAACTCTCGACTTCGCCCCCGCTCGCCGTGCTGCACGCTTTGCAGAGACTCTTCAGATATTGCGTTCTGACATTGCCGCGGGAAATTCCATTGAAGAGCTGCTGTGGACCACGTGGGAACGCAGTGGTCTGGCCAACACGTGGGGTAGTGAAGCACTCAGTGCCGGACTCATCGCCGACGATGCTAATCGCAATCTTGATGGCGTGATGGCGTTATTTACCTCTGCAAAACGCTACGTCGAACGATATCCCGACCGCCCCGCTGCTGAATATATTGCTGAACTTCTTGAAGCTGATGTTCCTGAAGACACCTTGGCGCCGCAGGCTCAGGCTGATGCTGTTTTGGTGTGTACGCCGTCTGCACTGATCGGTACCGAGTTTGATGTGGTGGCTATTGCCGCTGTTCAAGAGAACCTATGGCCTAACCTTCGCCCACGAGGTTCTTTGCTCCATGCCCAAGATCTCCTAGGGGACTCTGTGGGAGTAGAGATTGACTTTGCAGCGTCCCGCAAAGAAGTGCTCGATGATGAACTACGCATGTTTGCGCTGGCTCTCTCCAGGGCGAAACAATCTGTCATTCTGACCGCAACGGCAAACGATGACACCCTTCCCTCGCCATTCCTGCGCAGAGTTGAATCAGTTCTGGGTGTGGATCCTGAGGAAGCTCAAAACTCTGAGCGCAATGGATTGAGCGAATACCCTTTGACACTTCGTGGACTGGTCGGTTCCCTGCGTCGGGCGCTGACGCTCTCTTTACGCCGGGGTGGGTCTTCTGAACGAAGTGCACAGTTGGCTGGAGCCCTGGCAAAGCTTTCAGCGGCAGAAATTCCAGGCGCAGCACCCACAGATTGGTATGGTTTGCGAGAGCCTTCCACCAGTGCGCCACTTGTTGATTTGAGCGTGGAGGGAAACTCGGTATCTGTTTCCCCCTCCAAACTCGATACGTGGGAAAAGAACCAGCTGGCGTGGTTTATTGAATCCGTTGTAGGAAGAACCTCGAGTTCCGCCCAGGGTATTGGCACCATCGTGCACAAGGTGATGGAAGATGCCAGCGCTGAGGGCCAACCCATCGATGCTGATTCTCTCTGGGCGGCGGTGGATGAACGCTGGCATGAACTCTCCTTTGATGCCGAATGGCTCAGCACAGGCGAGAAGCGACGTGTCCGCAAGATGGTGGCAGCCGTGTCCGAATACTTGCAGAACTTTAACAATGACGGAAAGACTCTGCTCGCCACCGAAGGTGGGTTCACCCTGGAACTCGGTAACGCCACTCTGCGCGGGTATATCGACCGCATTGAACAAGATGCTGTGGGGCAGGTCGTCATTGTGGACCTGAAGACTGGCAAATACGAACCCCGAGTGAAAGACCTGCCCGAGCATGCCCAGCTCGCCTGTTATCAGCTCGCGTTGACGGAGGGTGCTCTCAAGGAGGTACCTGAAGGTGCACGTAATGGCGGAGCCAAGCTGATTTATGTCACCAACGGCACCAGGGGCAAGCTCTATAAGGCGATGGAACAAAAGCCCTATGACGACACCGAACTTCAGACCATTCGTGAGCGTATTGAGAACGCTGCCGAAGGCATGGCGGGGAATGAATTCACTGCCCCCATCGTGATTGAAGAAGAGCGTGGCAAGCCCCACACCAGATACGAATTCCGTATTCACACCTCACCGGCGGTGTCGGCATCATGAGTGAATTCCAGATCAGTGCTCTCGAGCTAGCCGAGCGTTTAGGGCAGCTTCCTCCCACCGAAGAACAGCAAGCCATCATCGAGGCGCCACTCGTGCCAGCCCTGGTTATTGCTGGTGCTGGTAGTGGCAAAACCGAAACCATGGCGAATCGTGTGGTGTGGCTCATCGCCAATGGCAAGGTCAACGTCAACGAGATCCTCGGCATGACCTTCACCCGCAAGGCAGCTGGTGAACTTGGCGAACGTATTCGCAAGCGTGTGGCCAAGCTGGTCGCTGAGAATATTGTTCCCCTCGACATGGACGAGCTTGATCAAGCGACCGTGACGACCTACAACTCCTTCGCCAACCGGATCTACTCGCAATATGCGGTGCTCATTGGCCGCGACCCTGATGCCACTGTCCTTGGAGAGGCAGCTGCATGGCAGTTAGCGCGCTCGATTGCCCGGGAAGGAACCGGGGAGGTCCTTTCCGACCTCGACAAGAGTTTGGATGTGCTCACCGAAGCCATCCTGCGGTTATCTCGCGCCATCGCTGACAACGTGGCTGATCCGGCAGAGATTGTGTCTTTTGCTCGATCTCTCGATGAGCACACCGTCAACATGCCCCTGGATGTCCCCGGAAGTCGCAAGAGTGCGGCTGTTGATGCCTGGGTCAAAGCACGCGAAGTGGGAACAACCCTTCCCGTTCTGGTCGACCTAGCGATTCAATTTTCAGAGGCTAAACGCCGCCAAGGCCTGATCGAATACAGTGACCAGGTCGCATTGGCGCTGGAAATCTGTCACCGCTTTGAAAGCGTTGTCGCAGATTTCCGCAGCCAATTCAAAGTTGTCCTGCTTGATGAATATCAAGACACCTCTGTTGTTCAGACCAAGCTGTTGAGCTTGCTGTTTGCGCAGACTCCCGTGATGGCGGTAGGCGACCCGCACCAGTCCATTTATGGTTGGCGTGGTGCCTCGGCCGACAACATCGAACAGTTTGGTGCTGCCTTTGGTGCAGGTGTTGAGAACACCAGAACCTATGCACTGTCGACAAGTTGGCGAAACCCTGTGGGAGTCCTTGCGGCTGCAAATGTGTTGGTCACGCCGCTGACCACCAAGACTCAAGTGCCGGTTGAACAGCTCCGAGCGAAACCTGATGCGCCACAGGGTGAGGTTGAGCTCAGTGTTACCGAGACTATTTATGACGAAGCAGATGCCGTTGCCCAGTGGTTAAAAGCACGCGTCAATGAAGAGACCACCTCTGCGATGCTCTGTCGCTCGCTCAAAGGCATCGAGCCGTTTAAGCGGGCACTCGATGAGCACGGGGTTCCGTATCACGTGGTCGGACTTGGGGGATTACTCGATGAGCCCGTCATCGTTGACCTGGTCTGCACGCTGCGTGTGCTCCACGATGCCACCGCAGATTCCGAGCTGGTTCGTCTGCTCACTGGTGCACGCTGGGCAATAGCACCTAAAGACATCGTGGGGTTGAGTGAGATCTCGAAGTGGATGAGTGAGCGCGATCACCGTCAACAACGCCTCTCTGACGAAGTTCGCACTGCATTGCGCAACTCTGTCGTTTCCGAAGATGGCGCCTCTCTAGTTGACGCCTTAGACTTCGTCGTCAGTGCGCCAGAGTCACACTCCGTACTCGAGAAACTTTCTGCGACCGGCCTCACTCGTCTCAAGCAAGCAGGGGAGCAGATTGCTCGGTTGCGTCGCCGCGTCGGTGTCGACCTGCGTGAGCTTGTCACTATTGCGCAGCAAGAATTACTGCTCGATATCGAAGCAGTAGCCAACGAATCTGCAGCAACTGCGTTGTCTAGTCTTGAGGCTTTCATGGAGCCGCTGAGCGCCTATGTTGACGGCGAAGACCGAGCAACCCTAGGCGGCTTCCTCAGCTGGCTCAAAGAAGCGGAGCGTCGTGAACGCCTCAGTCCGCAATCAGCCCCTGCTGAGCCGGGAACAGTCCAGATCATGACCATTCACGGTGCTAAGGGACTGGAATGGGACGTTGTAGCTATTCCGCGCATGGTCAAGGATGAACTCCCGGGCAATCGCACCCGTGCTGAAAATTGGCTGGGCTTTGGCCGGTTGCCCTTCCCCTTCCGAGGGGATGCCATGCACCTCCCTGTATTCAACTGGCGCTCTGCAACGACCCAGGTTGAACTGGGCGAGAGCTATGACGCTTTCGTCGAGGAGGTTCGAGTTCGCTATGACGATGAACAGCGCAGATTGGCCTATGTCGCGCTCACGCGAGCTAAGCACTCGTTACTACTTTCCGCATCTTTCTGGGCAACCCAGGTCACCCCACGACCACCTGGCATATTCCTGCAAGAACTTGCCGCCGCAGGTGTGTTCTCTCAGGAGCTTGCCCTGGCTCCAGAAAACGACATCAACCCTCTTGGTGATGATGAAGAAACAGTCACCTGGCCACTTGATCCGCTCGGGATGCGCAGGGACGTTGTGATGCGTGCTGCAGAGGCTGTTTATGTGGCGAACCCAGCCACCGAGACCCCGTGGGATTCGGAGATTCAACTTCTCCTGACCGAGCGTGACCGAAGGAATATCGCAGATGCGGACATTCCTCTGCCCGAGCGTATTCCTGCCTCCAAGTTCAAGGACTTTATCGACGATCCTCAGGCTGTTGCCAAGGCACTACGTAGACCGCTACCGGAGAGGCCGTTCCGTGCCACTGCGCTGGGAACTTTGTTCCACTCGTGGGTTGAAGAACGCTCAACTGTATCCAGCCATATTGATCTCGTCGATGCCCACCCTGGTGAGCTCGATGGTGCCGATGCGGACTCACTCGTTTCTGCTGATGAACAGACCCTCCGAAGCTTGAAAGAAACCTTTGAGCGAAGCCAGTGGGCCACGCGCAAACCAGTTGCCGTGGAATTAGAAGTGAACGTTCCGTTCGGAAACTCCATCATTATTTGCAAGATAGATGCCATTTATGAAGTTGAAGGTTCCCACGGTCAGCGCTTTGAAATCGTGGACTGGAAGACCGGGAAAGCACCTCAGAATGCTGCTGACTTGGAACTTAAGCAGTTCCAGCTCGCCCTCTACCGCCTTGCGTATGCCCGCTGGTCAGGAGTTCCTGCAGAGAACATTGACGCCGCCTTCTACTTCGTTGCCGAAGACAAGGTGATCAGGCCAGAGCGAATTTACTCAGAGAGTGAGTTGGAAGAACGCTGGTCGTCCGTAACAGGCTCCATGCCGCGGTAACGACCGCCTGCTGCATCACCAGGAGTTTCATCCAGGAGCTCAACAACTTCCGTCACAGTCAACACGGGTGCAGTGTCAGTGCCAATGGCGTTGGTGTTTTCCTGGTGAACACTGTCGACCAGGCGATCAAGCATGTCGATAGCGTCATCAACAATCTCAGGACTCTTCTGGTCCACACCGTGAAGAAGCCAACGAGCCAGTTCCAACTCGGAGTAGAGCGTTGCGCGCTGACGAAGCTTGGGGTCAACCAGTGAGTGGCGAGAGTCACCATAGGCAGCAAATGCTGCATCTTGAGAGTCAAGCGGTGCATTGATAATCCAGTGCATGTCTGCGGCGGGGTCACCGACACGTAGAGCGGCCCATCCCAACACTCCAGAGACAGAATCGGTTCCGGCAATAAATGAATCTGCACCGAGGGAACCGTGAATAACAGTCGGGTCAAACAGCCACAGCGAGTTGTCATCGACTGCTTCTTGCCATCTCACTGAAAGCGCAGCCGGAAGCAGGGCGGTTGCCTTGGCCTTGGTGACGAGTTCACGAGTTTGGCGCTGAATATCCTGTGCACTGAAGAAGGGCAGACCAGCGTCGGAAACGAAGTGAGTGGGGAGCGAGTGGATGGACGCGATCGAGGTTCCAATAGAGGTTGCCAGTCCTGACTCGACAGTGAAATCAGCAAGTGAGAGCTGGTGACCGTGCAGGAACTCAAAGACCAGTCCAAAGGTTTTACCAATGGGTGCGCGGCCGACCAGTGTGGGAACGTCGAAGCTGAGGCGTGAACGAATACCTGCGGTCATCGTTTCGAGTGCATACTTCTCAGCACCGAGCTGTGCTTCTGCCTCTGCAGAGTTTGGAACGCGAACAATGAGCTCGCGGCCAGTAGCGTCGGTGACGATGGCAGCAAAGAAGTCACCGTGCATTCCGGTGGAGAAAGCCTGGGCTTGAACGGGGTCAAAACCGGGCACTGCCGCTGTAGCCAACGCCGCTAGAGTGATATGAGATCTGGCCATGAAATACAGGCTAATTCGCGGATGCGCTTGTGGCTCTCAACGCCACGCATCCAATGCCCTACTGATACCCCAGAACGAGTGCAATGACTGACGAATTCACACAACGGCTCACGTTGTCGCGTCATGCCACCGATCGACGAGCAGATCTGCGCACGCGTCCAGGATTACTGGACGAACTCGCTGCAGATGCCCGCACTCGCGTCATTGTCTTGCACCAGGGCAAAGCTCTGATTGATAACCGCTCTCTTGTGACGCTCACCTGGGAACAACTCAACGCAGTATGCACTCCCGAATCACAAGAAATCGTTTTCCTGGGCATCAGCACCTCTGATGCCCCCAGCGAAGCAGTAGGAACTCCGTTCCTCGCCGTGACAGTGAATGCTGACGTTGCAGCTGTGCTGGGACCAGACGGTTCACACTGGGGTGACCTTCGAGTCCTCGGACACGAACTCTCCGACCGTGATGCGGGTTTGTTCACCCAAGCTCTTGCCTTAGCCAACTGGCACCGTTCCCACACGCACTCTCCCGTTTCCGGTGAGAAGACTGTTGCCGGGCAAGCCGGATGGGTTCGTCATCTGGAAGATGACGACACTGCGCAGATGTTCCCCCGAACAGACCCTGCTGTGATTGTGCTCGTCACTGACGATCAGGATCGATTGCTTCTGGGCAACAATGCGATGTGGGAAAGCAATCGCTTCTCGCTCTTGGCTGGATATGTGGAGCCAGGTGAATCACTCGAAGCCGCGGTCATTCGTGAAGTCTTCGAAGAATCAGGTGTTGTCGTGGTGAACCCGGTCTATCTCGGTTCACAGCCCTGGCCATTCCCGCAGTCCCTCATGCTCGGATTCAGGGCAACGGTTGCTGCTGGCTTTGATCCCGAGAACCATGTTGCTGATGGGGAAGAGATCCTCACCCTGCGGTGGTTCACGCGTGATGAACTCAAGGCCAGCCTGAATGACATTGTTCTGCCCGGGAAGGTCTCCATTGCACGCGCTCTGATCGAGGAGTGGCTGGGGGAGAGCCTGGACCAAGATGACGCGTGGAATGGGCGAATCGCGTGAGCGAGATCATCTCCGCCACACCGGAAGAACTGCTCGCGGGACTCGATGACGATCAGCGCACCGTTGCCGAGGAGCTGCGTGGCCCCGTTTGTGTTCTAGCCGGTGCTGGAACTGGAAAGACGCGTGCAATTACCCACCGCATTGCCTATGGCATTGCCACGGGAACGTATTCTCCAGACCGGGTTCTTGCACTGACCTTCACTAACCGTGCTGCCGGAGAAATGCGCACGCGTCTGCGTCACCTTGGTGCAGGCCCTGTGCAGGCACAGACTTTCCACGCTGCCGCTCTTCGTCAACTTGGCCACTTCTGGCCGATGTTTGTCGGCGGCGAGACGCCCAAG
>NZ_JAVWTF010000030.1:0-23440 GCF_036667855.1 Aurantimicrobium sp.
GATCAGTCGCGTATTGACCTCGAAGAGCTCCCTGAGCGTGAGCACATTGCGCACACTCGAAGTTCAGTCATACGTCGTCAGCGTACCTTTGGCTACACCGAAGAAGAACTCCGCATCATGCTTGCTCCTATGGCAAAAACCGGTGCAGAACCTCTCGGTGCTATGGGAACAGATACTCCGATTGCTGTTCTTTCTTCACGTCCACGTTTGCTTTTCGATTACTTTGTTCAGCAATTTGCTCAGGTAACAAACCCGCCACTGGACTCCATTCGTGAAGAAGTAGTGACCAGCCTGAAGTTGGGTCTGGGGCCCGAGCGAAACCTGCTTGCTGCCGGTCCCGAGCACACCGAACAGGTAGTACTTGATTTCCCTGTGATCGATAACGATCAGCTGGCAAAGGTTCTCCACATTCGTGGCAAGAGCGGTGCTCGTGAAGGAATCAAGCTCAAGGGACTCTACAAAGTCAACAAGGGTCCTCGCGCCATGGAAAAGCGCCTGGCGCAGCTCTGTGAAGAAGTAGATGAAGCAATTGCTCAGGGCATCAAGTTCATCGTGCTTTCTGACCGTGACTCGAACTCCGACATGGCGCCGATTCCATCCTTGATGATGGTTTCGACGGTTCACCACCACCTCATTCGTACGGAAAACCGCACCAAGGTCGGCATTGTTGTTGAAGCTGGTGACGTTCGTGAAGTTCACCACGTCGCTGTATTACTGGGTTATGGTGCTTCTGCAGTCAACCCTTACCTCGCTATGGAAACCTGCGAGCAGTTGGTCCGAGATGAGTTCATCACGGGTGTGACAGCCGAGAAGGCAACCAAGAACGTCATCAAGGCACTCGGTAAGGGTGTTCTTAAAGTGATGTCGAAAATGGGTATTTCTACCGTCTCGTCCTACACCGGCGCGCAGACCTTCGAAGCCGTAGGTCTTTCGCAGGAGTTTGTAGACCAGTACTTCACGGGAACCAACAGCAAGCTTGGGGGAGTAGGCATTGATGTTATTGCTGCCGAAAATCTTGCCCGCCATGCTTCTGCCTATCCTTCCGATGGGGCTCCACTGACAACTGAGCGTTTGACCACTGGTGGGGAGTTCCAGTGGCGTCGTGATGGTGCACCGCACTTGTTCAACCCTGAAACAGTGTTCAAGCTTCAGCACTCCACCCGTGAACGTCGTTTCGACACATTCCGCGAGTACACCAAGCTGGTCGACGATCAGACTCGTGAACTGATGACCCTTCGTGGTCTTTTCACCCTCGAAACAGGCAAGCGTAACCCTGTGCCACTCGATGAAGTTGAATCTGTTGAGTCAATCGTGAAGCGCTTCTCAACTGGTGCCATGAGCTATGGCTCGATTTCACCTGAGGCTCACGAGACACTCGCGATTGCGATGAACTCTATTGGCGCCAAGAGCAACACTGGTGAGGGTGGTGAAGACGTTGCCCGTCTTCTTGACCCCACTCGTCGTTCTGCCATCAAGCAGGTTGCTTCTGGTCGTTTCGGTGTCACCAGCATGTATCTCACTCACGCTGATGACATCCAGATCAAGATGGCTCAGGGCGCGAAGCCTGGTGAAGGTGGTCAGCTCCCTAACAACAAGGTTTACCCCTGGATTGCGCGCACACGTCACGCAACCGCTGGCGTTGGTCTGATTTCTCCACCCCCACACCACGATATTTACTCCATTGAAGACCTCAAGCAGTTGATCTTCGATGTGAAGCGCGCGAACCCCGCTGCTCGTGTGCACGTGAAGCTCGTGAGCCAGTCCGGAATTGGAGCCGTTGCTGCAGGTGTATCTAAGGCGCTTGCTGACGTCATTCTCATTTCAGGTCATGACGGTGGAACTGGCGCAAGCCCGCTGAACTCGCTCAAGCACGCTGGAACGCCGTGGGAGCTGGGTCTTGCTGAAGCGCAGCAGACACTCATGCTCAACGGTATGCGTGACCGCGTTTCCGTTCAAGTGGATGGTCAGCTCAAGACCGGCCGCGACGTTATCGTTGCTGCTCTCCTGGGTGCTGAAGAGTTTGGTTTCGCAACCGCGCCACTGGTTGTCTCTGGCTGCATCATGATGCGCGTGTGTCACCTCGACACCTGCCCTGTTGGTGTTGCAACACAGAACCCTGAACTTCGTGCACGCTTCACAGGCAAGCCTGAGTTTGTGGTGAACTTCTTTGAGTTCATCGCTCAGGAAGTTCGTGAATACCTTGCAGAGTTGGGTTATCGCAGCCTTGACGAAATCATTGGTCGTAACGATCTTTTGAACGTCAATGACGCAGTTGAACACTGGAAGTCTGAAGGTCTAGACCTCGAGCCCATCCTGGTTGGACCTAAGTTCCTTGCTGATGAACCTCGTATTCGTGCTCGTGCACAGGACCACGAACTCGAGGAACACTTCGACAACGAGCTCATTAACCTGTCTCGCGCAGCATTGACTAAGGGCGAGCCGGTCTCGATCGAACTTCCTATCCGCAACACTGAACGTGCTGTGGGAACCATGCTTGGCCACGAATTGACTAAGAAGTTTGGTCAGGACGCCTTGCCACACGGAACCATCGACATCACCCTGACCGGAACAGCTGGTCAGTCCTTCGGTGCCTTCGTTCCTGCAGGAATCACCCTGCGCTTGGTTGGAGACTCGAACGACTACGTAGGTAAAGGGCTTTCTGGAGGATCTATTGTCGTGAAGCCGTCACCATCGTCGAGCTTTGCTCCGGAAGAGAACGTCATTGCTGGAAACGTCATTGGTTATGGCGCAACAAGCGGTTCAATCTTTATCAGCGGCCTTGTTGGTGAACGCTTCCTGGTGCGTAACTCTGGTGCGACCGCTGTTGCCGAAGGTGTGGGAGACCACGCCCTCGAATATATGACCGGCGGTCTGGCTGTCATTCTCGGCTCCACTGGCCGCAACCTGGGTGCAGGTATGTCTGGCGGTATTGCCTACGTACATTCTCTAGACCCCAACAAGGTCAACGCTGATTCACTTGGTTCTGGTGAACTCCGTTTGGAGAAGCTGGGAAGCGCAGATGCAGAAATCCTCAAGGACATTCTTGAATCTCATCTAGCTGAGACAGGTTCACCTCGAGCTGCTGCACTTCTTGCCAACTTTGAGAAGTCTGTTGACGACTTCACCAAGGTCGTTCCTCGCGATTACGCTGCAGTGCTAGAAGTTCGTCAAGATGCAGAGAATGCAGGTATTGACCCCGACGGGGACGCAACCTGGAAGAAGATCATGGAGGTGACTGGTGGCTGATCCAAAAGGTTTCTTGAACACACGCCAGCGTGAAGTTCCTGCCCGTCGCCCTGTTCCGATTCGCCTCATGGACTGGAAAGAAGTCTATGAAGCAGGCGACCGCGAGACGCTGGTGCGTCAGGCTGGTCGTTGCATGGATTGTGGAATTCCTTTCTGTCACCAGGGCTGCCCATTGGGCAACCTCATTCCTGAATGGAATGACCTCACCTGGCGCGGGGATGACAAAGATGCGATTGATCGTCTCCACGCAACCAACAACTTCCCTGAGTTCACGGGTCGTCTGTGTCCTGCACCCTGTGAATCTTCCTGTGTGTTGAGCATCAACCAGCCAGCTGTGACCATCAAGCAGGTTGAAGTTTCCATTATCGATAAAGCTTTCGATGAAGGATGGGTTAACCCTCTCATTCCAGAACGACTCTCCGGTAAAACTGTTGCTGTCGTTGGTTCAGGACCTGCAGGACTTGCTGCTGCGCAGCAGCTCACTCGTGCAGGTCACACAGTGGCTGTCTATGAACGTGACGAAAAGATCGGTGGTCTTCTTCGTTACGGTATTCCTGACTTCAAGATGGAAAAAATCCACATCGATCGTCGTCTAGAGCAGATGGAAGCTGAAGGAACACGATTCCGCCCCGGTGTCAACATCGGCACAGACATTACGTGGGAAGACCTGCGCAAGCGTTATGACGCTGTTGTTGTCGCAACGGGAGCAATGGTTCCTCGTGATCTTCCCATCCCAGGTCGTGACCTCAACGGTGTTCACTTCGCTATGGATTATCTTGCACAATCCAACCGTGCAGTTGATGGTCAGGATGTTCCCAACCAGATTCATGCGCAGGGCAAGCACGTTGTAATTCTGGGTGGTGGTGACACTGGTGCTGACTGTATTGGAACAGCTCACCGTCACCAGGCAGCAACAGTTACCAACTTGGCCATTGGTAAGCAGCCTCCTGCGGAGCGCCCTGATTCGCAGCCATGGCCAACATTCCCCAACCTGTTTGAAGTTGCAAGTGCACACGAAGAGGGTGGTACTCGTGAGTACCTCGTCTCAACCGTTGAGTTCTTAGGCGATAAGGACGGAAATGTTCGCGCCGTTCGCGTTGCCGAGACTGAATTCGTCGACGGAGCTCGAGTTCCCAAGGCGGGAACCGAACGTGAGATCCCTGCAGATCTCGTTTTACTCGCACTCGGTTTCACTGGACCAGAAGGCGACATTGCTCACTCTGAACTCGGCGTGAGCCTCACCCAGCGTGGAAACATCAACCGCGATGCACAGTATGCAACTGCAGAACCGGGTGTTTTTGTTGCAGGTGATGCTGGGCGTGGACAATCACTGATTGTCTGGGCTATTGCCGAGGGTCGCGCAGCTGCAGCAGCAGTTGACCGCTACCTTGAAGGTGAGACGTTACTTCCTGCTCCTGTAGCACCCACAGACCGCGGCTTCGCGGTTTAGTACGATAATACAGTCGCAATTCCCTCCTGCGACCTGGCACCACTGAAACGAAAGAGACATTTCATGAGACGCGCCAAAATCGTTGCGACCCTTGGTCCAGCAACTTCTAGCTATGAAAGCCTGAAGTCAATCATCGAAGCTGGTGTTGACGTGGCTCGTATGAACCTTTCACACGGTTCCTACGATGTTCACGAAGAGGTTTACCGCAACGTTCGCAAGGCTGCTGAAGATCTAGGCAAGCCTGTAGCCGTTCTCGTTGACCTTCAAGGCCCCAAGATTCGTCTCGGCAAGTTTGAAGGAGGTCCCTACGACCTCGACGAAGGCGACATCTTCAAGATCACCATCGAAGACATCGTTGGTAACAAGGAGATCAGCTCCACTACTTTCAAGGGTCTGCCTCAGGACGTCAAGCCTGGAGATCCTCTCCTGATTGATGACGGTAAGGTCACTCTCCGCGTTCTCGAAACTGACGGAACTGTTGTCACCACCGTTGTTGAGGTTCCTGGACCTGTTTCTAACAACAAGGGCATCAACCTTCCCGGTGTTGCTGTGAACGTTCCTGCCCTCTCTGACAAGGACGAAGCAGACCTGCGTTGGGGACTCCGCTTGGGTGCGGACTTCATTGCATTGAGCTTTGTTCGTGATGCTGCTGACATCAAGCGTGTCCACGAAATCATGGATGAAGAAGGCGTTCGACTTCCCGTTATTGCCAAGGTTGAAAAGCCACAAGCTGTCGACAACTTGGAAGAAATCGTAGATGCTTTCGACGCCATCATGGTTGCTCGTGGTGACCTTGGGGTTGAGCTTCCCCTCGAGGCAGTTCCTATTGTCCAGAAGCG
Organism: Aurantimicrobium sp.; assembly: GCF_036667855.1. Classification (NCBI taxonomy): domain Bacteria; kingdom Bacillati; phylum Actinomycetota; class Actinomycetes; order Micrococcales; family Microbacteriaceae; genus Aurantimicrobium; species Aurantimicrobium sp. Next base: position 5,536 of record NZ_JAVWTF010000030.1, read on the forward strand.
TGCCGTAGAGCTCGCACGTCGTTGGGCTAAGCCCGTCATCGTGGCAACTCAGGTGCTCGAATCCATGATCTCAAGCCCTCGTCCCACTCGTGCAGAGGCTTCTGACTGTGCCAACGCTGTTCTGGATGGAACTGACGCTGTCATGCTCTCGGGTGAAACCAGTGTTGGTGAGTTCCCCACGATTACTGTTGCCACCATGGCTCGCATTATCGAGTCCACTGAAGATCACGGTATTGAGCGAATTCCTGAACTGGGTACCAAGCCTCGTACCCAGGGTGGCGCAATTACCTTGGCTGCTAAGGAAGTTGCCGAGTTCGTTGATGCAAAGTACCTCTGTGTGTTCACCGAATCCGGCGACTCTGCTCGCCGTATGGCTCGCTTGCGTTCAGACATCCCCATGATTGTTCTGACCCCACACGAGCACATTCGTCGCCGTATGGCACTGACCTGGGGCGTCAAGTCTTACTTGGTTGATGCAGTAACTCACACTGACCAGATGTTCGGTCAGGTAGATGACCTACTTCTCGGTGAAGGACTGGCAGAAGCCGGCGACAAGGTCGTCGTTATTGCTGGTTCCCCTCCCGGAATCGCAGGTTCTACCAACGACCTTCGTGTTCACAAGGTCGGAGATGCACGCAACGCTGCAGCTCCCGCCTACGAGAACCTCTAGGCCTCACACAAAGAAAAGCCCCTCATCTGAGGGGCTTTTCTTATTGGTGCCGAATGTGGGACTTGAACCCACACGTCCGAAGACAAAGCATTTTGAGTGCTCCGCGTCTGCCATTCCGCCAATTCGGCTGGTATATCTTCAAGAATATCCTAGGCTGGAGGCATGGCCGACCAAGAGATCCAAACACCCACCAAACGACGTGTTGTTGTTGCAGAAGATGAATCACTTATCCGCATGGATATCGTTGAAACTCTTCGTGACAACGGTTTTGATGTTGTGGGGGAGGCTGGTGATGGCGAAGCTGCCGTTGCTTTGGCAAAAGAACTTCGCCCTGATCTCGTAGTGATGGACGTGAAGATGCCCAAGCTTGATGGCATTTCTGCTGCAGATCAGCTCAACAAAGAGCACATCGCACCCGTTGTTCTCTTGACTGCGTTCAGTCAGAAAGAACTCGTCGAGCGCGCCACAGAGGCAGGTGCACTGGCCTATGTTGTGAAGCCTTTCACTCCCAATGACTTACTTCCTGCTGTTGAGATCGCACTTTCTCGCTGGGCGCAGATTGTTGCTCTAGAAAATGAGGTTGCAGACCTCTCTGAGCGTTTCGAAACCCGCAAGATCGTCGACATTGCTAAGGGCATTCTCAACGAAAAGATGGGTCTGACGGAACCAGAAGCTTTCCGTTGGATTCAAAAAGCCTCGATGGATCGTCGTCTGACCATGAAAGATGTTGCTGTCACGATTGTGGACCAGCTGGGTTCAGACAAAAAGGAAAAGAAGTAAACCTACTTCTTTCTGTCCTTGATGAAGTTCGTCAAGCGAATGGTGGACAGTCGTCGACCATTCTCATCTGTGCAGACGATTTCGTGAGTGGTGAGGGTGCGTCCTAGGTGAAGAGCCTTACAGGTTGCTGTCACAAAACCTTCTGAAATACTGCCGGTGTGTGTGGCGCTGACTTCGATACCGACAGCAACACGGCCTTCACCAGCAAACATGTTTGCAGCAATAGACCCGAGTCCTTCAGCAATGACGACATACGCACCGCCGTGCAAGATTCCTACTGACTGGGTGTTGCCTTCGACGGGCATTGTGGCAACAGCGTATTCAGGGGAGAGCTCGTGGAGTTGAATGCCCATCTTGTCCCACAGGGGTCCGGCAGAAAATCCGCGGAACTGCTCAAGATCCAGTACAGGGGGGCGAACATATTCAGAAGACATTGAAGATTCCTCGTGAGCTAGGTCTTACGTGCTGTGTAGGCTTGGCACGTGTCGAATAACGCCCAGCCTACCCTTATGGTCATTGATGGGCATTCGCTCGCTTTCCGGGCGTTTTATGCTCTTCCGGTAGACAGTTTCCGAACTGCTGATGGCCAGCACACCAACGCCATTCATGGCTTCATCTCCATGATGTTGAACCTGTTGGCAAAGGAAAAGCCCACTCACTTGGCAGTGGCTTTCGATATTTCTCGCTATTCGTTTCGCACCCGGGAGTACCCCGAGTACAAAGGGACTCGTGGAGAAACTCCACCTGAGTTCATTGGTCAAGTACCTCTCCTTCAAGATGCACTTCACGCAATGGGTATCACGACCATCACTAAAGAAGATTTTGAGGCGGATGACATTCTCGCCACGCTTGCTGCTCAAGGCTCTGCTCAAGATTTCAAAGTCTTAGTTGTTTCAGGTGACCGTGACACTATCCAACTCATCGATGACAATGTCACGTTGCTGTATCCGTCCAAACAAGGTGTTTCGGAACTCACGCGTTATGACGCAGCCAAAGTGTTTGAACGCTATGGCATTCAACCTCATCAATACCCAGAGATTGCTGCCTTGGTCGGTGAAACCAGCGACAACTTGCCTGGTATTCCGAAGGTGGGTGAGAAGACCGCTGTTAAGTGGATCAACGAATATGGATCCCTCGAAGAAATTCTTCGTCGAGCCGATGAAATCGGTGGCAAAGTTGGCGAAAGCCTTCGAGAGTTCAAAGAAAACGCAATACGGAACCGCCGACTCAACCGACTGATTCCAGATGTTGATCTTCCCGTTGGACCTGCAGATTTAGAGCGACTTCCTTTCGATTCTGAGGCTGTTAGAGAAGTCTTCGGTCGTCTCGAGTTCAAATCTTTGTTGACGCGAGTGCTTGCACTCAATGGTGAACAGGATTCGACTCCGACAGAAGCAAAATCTTCACCCTCTCCATCAGTTGTACCTGTGGTTGAAGAAGTGAGTTCAGAGCCTGTGGTCGCTGCCCAGGCTCCGCGATCTCAGCAACTTCTCGATGAGGAGCTCGCAGCGTGGCTCCACAGAGCATCAGAAAACTCTCCGCAGGGAGTTGCAGTTGAGCTTGAGGTTTATGCCACAGGTATCGCGGTTGTGGGCTTAGCGACAGAAACTGAAACGGTCTCCGTCCCGTGGTCACCTGTGCAAGCCGATATGAAGCCTTTGATTGAATGGTTTGCCGGTCCCACTCCCAAGATCTTCCACGGTGCTAAAGAACAGATCAAGGCACTGTTATCGCTAGGTATTCCACTGGAGAACCTCGGTTTTGATACTGAGATAGCCGATTGGGTATTGCGACCCGATTCCTCCAAGCGAGAGCTTGCTGATCTTGTCAAGCTTTACCTCAATGAAGTACTTCCCACCCCCGACCCCAACCAGCTCGTTCCTGATGATTCGGAACTTGATGCCGGTGGACGTGCATGGTTTGTGAACCGTATCGATTCTGCAATCCGTGACCGCATGGAAGCAGCAACTCTTGCCCTCTTTCTTGAGATTGAGATTCCTTCGTTGACCACACTCGCTGCCATGGAAATGCGTGGCGTCACGGTAAACAAAGAGAAACTTCAAGCACTCTCTGACGAGCTCGGAATCCGAGCAGAAACAGCAAAGAACGAAGCATTTGCCGTCATTGGACGAGAAGTGAACCTCGCCTCACCCAAGCAGCTTCAAGAAGTATTGTTTGACCAGCTCGGTATGCCCAAAACCCGTGCAACGAAAACCGGTTACACCACAGATGCAACTGCTTTGGCGGATCTCCAAGCAACTAATCCGCATCCGTTCTTAGGTCTGTTACTTGAACACCGCGATGTGACCAAGCTCAAGCAAATTGTGGAGACGCTGATTTTGGCTATTGGGACAGACGGCAGAATCCACACCACCTATGGCCAAACAGGAACAAGCACAGGCCGCTTATCTTCTGCGAACCCGAATTTGCAAAACATTCCCATTCGAACTGCGGATGGTCGTCGAATCCGCGAGGCTTTTGAAGTCGGAGAAGGCTTCGACGCTCTGTTTACAGCTGACTATTCACAGATCGAAATGCGCATCATGGCGCACTTCTCAGAGGATGAAGGCCTGATTGAAGCTTTTATCTCCGGTGAAGATCTCCACAAGTTTGTGGGTGCACGTGTCTTTGGTGTGGAACCTGGCGAAGTAACAGGTGAAATGCGCAGTCAAGTCAAAGCGATGAGCTACGGCCTCGCATATGGCTTGAGCGCTTTTGGTCTTGCACGTCAGCTGGGTATTGATAATTCTGCTGCCAAGAAACTTATGGCAGATTATTTCCAGCGATTTGGGGGAGTGCGCGACTATCTGCGCAGTGTCGTTGAACAGGCCCGAGCACAGGGATATACCGAAACACTCTTCGGTCGCAGGAGGCCATTCCCTGATTTGGCAAGCCCCAACCGTGTGCTCCGAGACAACGCTGAGCGTGCTGCTCTGAACGCTCCAATGCAGGGAACTGCAGCAGACATCATGAAGATCGCCATGATCGGTATTGAGCAGGACCTCGTTGCTCTTGGGCTGAAGTCCCAGTTGTTGCTCCAAGTTCATGACGAATTGGTTCTCGAAGTTATTGAATCCGAACGTGAACAGGTCGTGAAGATTGTGACCGACAGAATGTCTCATGCTGCGAAGCTGAGGGTTCCTCTCGACGTGCAAATTGGTGTCGGAGCTAATTGGAACGAAGCTGCCCACTAGTCCGATATCCGCGAGTTTGCGCGGAAGTCTGCTGTGAAGTAATCTGAGAGATGCACATTTGTGCGTTTTATCCGTCTGCCCGAAAGACAATTCAACAGTTCGCTGTGTCTGAAGGCCTGAAGTAAGTAAATACTGGAGCACGTTTTACATGACGCTTGTAGCAAAGAAGGCAGCCGCTCAGGTTGCAATCAACGACATCGGTTCTGCTGAGGACTTCCTCGCCGCTGTCGAAAAGACCCTCAAGTTTTTCAACGATGGTGACCTCATTGAAGGCACCGTTGTCAAGGTAGATCGCGACGAGGTTCTCCTTGACGTTGGCTACAAGACCGAAGGTGTTATCCCTTCTCGTGAACTTTCCATCAAGCACGACATTGACCCCTCTGAGGTAGTCAAGGTTGGCGACACCGTTGAGGCACTCGTTCTTCAGAAGGAAGACAAAGAAGGTCGCCTCATCCTCTCCAAGAAGCGCGCACAGTACGAGCGTGCATGGGGCGATGTTGAAAAGATCAAGGACGCAGACGGCATCGTTACCGGTTCGGTTATCGAAGTTGTTAAGGGTGGTCTGATCGTAGACATCGGTCTGCGTGGATTCCTTCCTGCATCTCTCATCGAGCTTCGTCGCGTTCGCGACCTCACTCCTTACCTCGGCCAGGACATCGAAGCCAAGATCCTCGAGCTGGACAAGAACCGTAACAACGTTGTTCTTTCTCGCCGTGCACTTCTTGAGCAGACTCAGTCCGAGAGCCGCAGCACCTTCCTGGTTAACCTCCAGAAGGGTCAGATCCGTAAGGGTGTCGTTTCTTCGATCGTCAACTTCGGTGCATTCGTTGACCTCGGTGGCGTAGACGGTCTCGTCCACGTATCCGAGCTCTCCTGGAAGCACATCGAGCACGCTTCTGAGGTTGTTGAAGTTGGCCAGGAAGTTACCGTCGAAATCCTCGAGGTTGACATGGACCGCGAGCGTGTATCGCTCTCGCTCAAGGCAACTCAGGAAGACCCATGGCAGGTATTTGCCCGTACCCACGCAATCGGTCAGGTTGCTCCCGGTAAGGTCACCAAGCTTGTTCCATTCGGTGCATTCGTTCGCGTTGCAGACGGCATCGAAGGTCTCGTCCACATCTCTGAGCTCTCCGGCAAGCACGTTGAACTCGCAGAGCAGGTTGTTTCTGTTGGTGACGACGTATTCGTCAAGGTCATCGACATCGACCTCGAGCGTCGCCGCATCTCGCTCAGCCTCAAGCAGGCTAACGAGGGTGTTGACCCCGAAGGTACCGAGTTTGACCCAGCTCTCTACGGCATGCTCACCGAGTATGACGAGAGCGGCAACTACAAGTACCCAGAGGGCTTCGACCCAGAGACCAACGAATGGCGTGAAGGTTTCGACACCGCACGCGAGAAGTGGGAACTGGACTACGCAGCAGCTCAGGCTCGTTGGGAACAGCACAAGATCCAGGTCAAGGCAGCAAACGAAGCCGAAGCCAACATTCCTGATGCTCCAGCAGCTGCAGCTTCTGAAAGCACCTCATTCTCTAGCGAGGCAGCTTCTGCTGGTACCCTCGCAGACGACGAGTCGCTTGCAGCTCTTCGCGAGAAGCTTGCTGGCAACTAGTCAGCAGAGTTACTACATGGGTGGGTCCTTCGGGGCCCACCCATTACTCGTTAAGCTGGGCATATGAAACTGATTGGTCTCACAGGAGGTATTGGCTCAGGCAAATCTACGATTGCTAGGCGTTTAGCCGATCATGGTGCCGTCATCATTGATGCTGACCAAGTAGCACGTGACGTTGTAGAGCCAGGACAACCCGCACTTGAGGCAATCTTTGACGCTCTTGGTCAAGATCTTCGTCAGCCAGATGGTTCTCTCAATCGAAGTGCCTTGGGCTCCATCGTGTTTACAGACAAGAGCAAACTTGAAGTGCTGAACTCGATCGTTCATCCTGCAGTTAAAGCACGCACTCTGTCGTTGTTTGCACAGGCGCCAGAAGGTTCTGTTGTTGTCTATGACGTTCCCTTGTTGGTCGAAGCGTCAGTGGATTACCCCTTTGAGGAAATCATTGTCGCCAGTGCTCCTGAAAGCGTTCGAATCGAACGGCTGATGGAGCATCGAGGTATGACTGAGGCGGAAGCTGCTTCACGAATTGAGTCTCAGGCACCTGAAGAAGACCGACTCAAAATTGCTAACCATGTCATCGATACGAGCGGAGATATTTCCCATACTTACGCTCAGGTTGACGCTCTCTGGACTCAGCTTAAAACGTAGACTAGAGGAGTGGACCCACGACGATCTGAGAAGCCTTTCAAGGTCGTTAGCGAGTATTCGCCCAGTGGTGATCAACCCACTGCTATTGCTGAATTAGCAGGCCGTATCAACGCAGGTGAGACCGATGTTGTCCTTCTAGGAGCTACAGGTACTGGTAAATCTGCAACAACGGCATGGCTTGTTGAAGCAGTTCAGAGACCAACCCTAATTCTTGCTCACAACAAGACACTGGCCGCACAGCTCGCAACCGAGTTCCGCGAGTTACTTCCTGAGAACGCTGTTGAGTATTTCGTCTCCTACTACGACTACTACCAACCTGAAGCGTATGTCCCTCAGACCGATACCTTCATCGAGAAGGACAGCTCCATCAACGCAGAAGTTGAACGTCTCAGGCACTCCACTACGAACTCTCTCCTGACCCGGCGTGATGTTGTAGTTGTTTCCACTGTGTCGTGTATCTATGGTCTGGGTGCTCCGCAAGAGTACTTAGAGGCCATGATTACGCTTTCTGTGGGGGAGAGGATTCCCCGAGAAGCGATTCTTCGTCAATTCGTCTCAATGCAGTATTCACGCAATGACATTGACTTCTCCCGAGGAAACTTCAGAGTTCGCGGAGACACCATAGAAATCATCCCAATGTATGAAGAGCTTGCTGTTCGCATTGAGATGTTCGGTGATGAAATTGAAGCGCTTTATAGCCTCCACCCACTCACAGGGGATGTTGTCGAAAAGCTCGATATGGTTTCCGTCTTCCCAGCTTCGCACTACGTAGCCAGTGAAGAGATTATGAAGAAAGCCATTGTCACGATCCGTGAAGAAATGGAAGAACGAGTTGCAGAATTTGAGAAGCAAGGAAAGCTCCTAGAAGCTCAACGCCTGCGCATGCGCACCACATTTGACCTAGAAATGATGCAACAGATTGGTTTCTGCTCGGGCATTGAGAATTATTCACGTCACATTGATGTTCGTGAACCGGGAGAGGCTCCACAGTGTCTCCTGGACTACTTCCCGGATGACTTTCTTTGTGTCATAGACGAGTCTCACGTGACGGTGCCACAAATTGGTGCGATGCACGAAGGTGACGCTTCTCGTAAGCGAACACTCGTCGAACACGGTTTCCGCCTTCCATCTGCAATGGATAACAGACCCCTCCGTTTCGATGAATTCAAAGAACGTGTTGGTCAAACTGTCTATCTTTCGGCCACCCCTGGTAAGTACGAAATGGGAATTGCCGACGGAGTTGTTGAACAAATCATTCGCCCTACCGGTCTCGTAGATCCTCAGATTGTGATCAAGCCTTCTAAGGGCCAAATCGATGACTTGCTCGAGCAAATTCGGGTTCGCGCCGCACAGGACGAACGTGTGCTCGTCACGACGCTGACGAAGAAAATGGCAGAAGAGCTAACGGACTTCCTGACAGAAGCTGGAGTGCGTGTCAGGTACCTTCACTCTGACGTTGACACCCTGCGACGCGTTGAGCTTCTTACCGAGCTGAGACAGGGCGTGTATGACGTTCTTGTTGGAATCAACCTACTTCGAGAGGGACTTGACCTCCCTGAAGTCTCGCTTGTGGCCATCTTGGATGCAGACAAAGAGGGCTTCTTACGTTCAGCAACGTCCTTGATCCAGACCATAGGTCGCGCTGCCCGTAACGTCTCTGGTGAAGTCCATATGTACGCAGACGTGGTTACGAAATCAATGGCCCAAGCTATTGATGAAACCACGCGACGTAGAGAAAAGCAGATTGCATACAACGTCCAGAACGGCATCGATCCTCAACCTTTGCGCAAGAAGATCGCAGACATCACTGCCATGCTCCAACGTGAAGAGGCTGATACGGCTGAACTTCTTGCGGATAAGGGAAACAAGAAGACCAAATCAGGTGCTTCTAGACCAAGTACCTCAACCTTGCTTACCCCTCGCATTGGTGCTGCAGGAGCGACAGAACTTGAGAACATCATCGGTGATCTGAACGAACAAATGCTTGTTGCAGCAGCAGAATTGAAGTTCGAACTTGCCGCACGATTACGTGATGAATTATCTGAACTGAAACGCGAACTTCGCATTATGAAAGAAGCAGGACATGCCTAAGCCACACAACACGCACTCTCATCTGAGTGTCAAGGGTGCTCGCGTTCACAACCTTCAAAACGTTGACCTCGAGATCCCACGTGACTCACTTGTTGTCTTTACCGGTCTGTCGGGTTCTGGAAAGTCATCTCTTGCCTTCGACACCATCTTTGCTGAAGGTCAACGTCGTTACGTTGAGTCTCTTTCTGCGTATGCTCGTCAGTTCTTGGGCCAAGTGGATCGTCCCGATGTCGATTTCATTGAGGGCCTCTCACCCGCAGTTTCGATTGATCAGAAGTCAACGAACCGTAACCCTCGTTCAACAGTGGGCACAATTACTGAGATTTACGACTACATGCGTTTGCTCTGGGCGCGTATTGGTATTCCGCACTGTCCTGAGTGTGGCGAAGTCATTCAATCGCAGACCGTTCAGCAAATTGCTGATCAACTGATGGATTTGCCGGAAGGCACCCGTTACCAGGTCGTAGCTCCCGTTGTTTCGCAGAAAAAGGGAGAATTCGTTGACCTTTTTGCCGAGCTCACTGCCTCTGGATATTCACGTGTCATTGTTGACGGTGACGTTATTCAACTTGCGGATGCACCTGCTCTGAAGAAAAGCTTCAAACACGACATTTCGGTGGTGATTGACCGACTGGTTGCAGGACCAGAACTTCTCTCACGCCTCACTGATTCTCTTGAGACAGCTCTCAAGCTCACGAATGGCACCGTGGATATCAACTACGTTGACCAAGAGGGGGAGAGCGCATGGCAGTCCTTTAGTGAGAAGCTCTCGTGCCCCAATGCGCACCCTATTCAACTTGCTGAGATTGAACCCCGTACTTTCTCTTTCAATTCGCCGTTTGGTGCATGTCCTGTGTGTTCTGGTCTCGGCACCAAGATGTCAGTCGATGAAGAATTATTGATGGGGGACCCTTCACTCTCCATCAATGACGGTGTGATCATTCCTTGGGCAACACAGGGTAAGGGATTATTCCAGTACTACGAGAAGTTGCTTCTTGGTCTTGCAGCAGATTTAGATTTCTCTCTCGATACACCATGGGAAGAGCTCGATGAAGAAGTTCGTGAAGCCGTGATGAACGGGAACAACTTCAATGTTCGTGTGAAGTGGAAGAACCGTTACGGCCGAGAGGTTCAATACAGTTCAGGCTTCGAGGGTGTTGTTCCCTATATCGAACGCCAGTATCTTCAAGCAGATACCGATGTGCAACGTGCTCGATGGGCTGAATACCTCCGTGAGGTGCCCTGTGTGGAGTGTGCCGGCCAGCGCCTGAAGCCCGAAGTTCTTGCTGTCAAGATCAATGGCTTGTCCATCGCTGATCTAGCTGAATTGCCACTGTCTGATGCTAGAAACTTTATGGACACTCTCACTCTGACCGACAGAGATGCCATGATTGCCGCGCAGGTCCTGCGTGAGATTCGTGCACGTTTGAACTTCCTGATTGAGGTTGGTTTGACCTATCTCAATCTTTCTCGGGCAGCAGGATCCCTTTCTGGTGGTGAAGCGCAACGCATTCGTCTTGCAACTCAGATTGGTTCTGGATTGACAGGTGTTCTTTACGTCCTCGATGAACCCTCTATTGGTCTTCACCAGCGAGACAACCGCCGCCTCATAGATACCCTCATCAAACTCCGAGATCTAGGTAACACCTTGATCGTGGTGGAACACGATGAGGACACTATTCACACGGCCGACTGGATTGTGGACATTGGTCCGGGTGCTGGCGTGAACGGCGGCAAGGTCGTCCACTCTGGTGATTATGAGTCTCTGCTCAAGAACACCGCATCAATTACGTCCGATTATGTCTCTGGTCGCACCAAGATCGAGATTCCCAAGAAGCGTCGACCATTCGATAAGAACCGAGAGATTACTGTCGTTGGCGCAGAGGCCAATAACCTCAAGAAGGTCACTGCGACCTTCCCTCTGGGAACTCTCACCGCGGTAACAGGTGTTTCTGGATCAGGTAAGTCCTCTTTGGTCAACGACATTCTCTACAAGGTTCTTGCTAACAAGCTCAATGGTGCTCGAACTGTGGCAGGCAAGCACGTGCGAGTTACGGGTCTTGAACACCTGGACAAGGTCATTCACGTCGACCAGAACCCCATTGGTCGTACTCCTCGATCCAACCCGGCAACCTACACAGGCGTCTTTGACAAGATTCGTACCCTGTTCTCAGAAACTACTGAGTCGAAAACTCGTGGTTATCAGCAGGGACGATTCAGCTTCAATGTCAAGGGTGGACGTTGTGAAGCATGTTCTGGTGACGGAACGCTCAAGATCGAGATGAACTTCCTGCCTGACGTGTATGTGGATTGTGAAGTGTGTCACGGAAAGCGATACAACCGGGAGACCCTGCAAGTTCGTTACAAAGGCAAGAACATTTCAGAAGTTCTAGATATGCCTATTGCTGAAGCTGCTGAATTTTTTGAACCCATTAGTTCAATTCACCGCTTCCTCAAGACCCTTGTGGACGTAGGCCTCGGATATGTTCGCTTGGGTCAAAGTGCCACCACTCTCTCTGGCGGTGAGGCACAACGCGTCAAGCTTGCGACCGAACTGCAGAAACGAAGCAACGGTAGAAGCATCTATGTACTTGATGAGCCCACCACGGGTCTTCACTTCGAAGATGTCCGCAAGCTCCTGCTAGTGCTGAATTCACTCGTGGATAAAGGCAACACAGTGATTGTGATTGAGCACAATCTTGATGTGATCAAGAGTGCAGACTGGCTGATTGACTTAGGCCCTGAGGGTGGTGCTGGCGGTGGCGAAATCATTGCTGTGGGTACTCCAGAACAGGTGGCAAAGAGCACACAGAGCCACACAGCAACTTTCTTACGTGAGATCATCGCGACGTAGTTATGGCAGAGACTGTCCCTTATCGTCCCAAAACGGGAGATATTCCGACGAATCCCGGTGTCTATAGATTCCGTGATGAGTCAGGGCGCATTCTCTATGTCGGCAAAGCAAAGAACCTTCGTGCACGACTGACGAGTTATTTTGCTCCTCTGAACACACTTCATGAGCGCACGAGGCGCATGGTGACCTCTGCTGCCAGCGTTGAGTGGACCATCGTGGGGACTGAGTTCGAAGCTCTCCAGCTCGAATTCACATGGATCAAAGAATTCGATCCGCCTTTCAATATCCAATTCAGGGACGATAAGAGCTATCCCTATCTGGCCATCACACTGGGGAAGAAGATCCCACGTGTCATGGTGACCCGCACGCGCAAGATTGAGAACGCTCGATACTTTGGCCCGTATACAAAAACCTGGGCTATCAGAGAGACGCTAGATCTGATTCTCCCTGTATTTCCTGTACGGACGTGTTCAGAAGGTGTTTACAAAAAGGCAGAACGGGCCAAACGTCCCTGCCTGTTGGGCGACATCGGGCGATGTGCTGCACCCTGTGCTGGTCGCGTTACTCCTGAAGAACATCGATCCATTGCACTTGATCTCGCAACGTTCATGACAGGCAAGAATGATGGTCACATCAAGAGCTTGAAAGAGAAGATGGCTCAGGCCTCAGCAGTGCAGGATTACGAATCTGCTGCAAAATATCGCGACAACATTCAAGCTCTCGAAACTGTGGCTTCAAAGAGTGCTGTTGTACTTAGAGATGAAGTAGATACTGACATATTTGGCATTGCCAGTGATGAGCTCTCAGCCGCTGTTCAAATGTTCATCGTGCGAGAAGGACGTATTCGAGGCGTTCATTCCTGGAACGTGGATACTGAACTTGATGTGTCCGTCAGTGAGCTTGTCGACAATATGCTTCGAACGGCATATGACTCCGAGGAGATTCCTCCCAAAGAAATTATTGTCCCTGAGATTCCAGAAGACTCCGTGGCCCTATCTTCTTGGCTCACTGAGATTCGACGCGAAAGACTAGCTGATGACCGCGCAGCATCAGTAAAACTTAAGGTTGCTCAGCGCGGGGATCTCGCAGCGTTGGCAAGTACGGTCAAACACAATGCGCAACAAGCTCTTGTTCTCTATAAGACCAAACGTCGTTCAGATTACGTCACGAGGACAAAAGCTCTGAGTGATATCCAAGAGGCACTTGGATTACCCGAGTCTCCGTTGCGTATCGAATGTTTCGATGTGTCACACCTGGGTGGAACAAAGATTGTCGCTTCCATGGTCGTTTTCGAAGACGGTCTTGCGAAGAAGAGCGATTATCGGAAATTCAGTATAGCTCAAGCACGTGATGACACAGACGCGATGAATCAGGTCCTTGCTCGTCGTGCTGCATATCTCACTGGACTTGAGGAAGATTCCGAAAAGAAGGCCTCAAGTTTCTCTTATCCGCCTGGGCTATTCGTCGTGGATGGCGCGCTGCCACAGGTCAATGCCGCAGCAAATGCCCTGAAAAAAGCCGGTTTGAGCCATATTCCAGTTGTAGGTTTGGCAAAAAGACTGGAAGAACTCTGGTTGCCGGGAGAGAAGTTCCCCGTGATTCTTCCGCGAAATTCCGAAGCGCTGTTCTTGTTCCAACAACTCCGTGATGAGGCTCACCGCTTCGCCATTACCTTCCAACGCGCATCTCGAAAACGAGACATCAATACTGTTCTTTCAGAAGTACCAGGAATGGGACCGGCAAAGGTCAAGGCAGTCCTGGCGCAGTTCGGGTCTGTTGCTCAATTACGCAAAGCAACCGTTGAGGAAATTGCTCAAACCCCTCAGATCAGTCCAGCTATTGCCCAAGCAATAAAGGACACACTTTCTCAACGTTAGTTTTTGAGAAGCTTCACAGCGATATCTGTCCGATCAGTAACAATCCCGTTTACGCCAGCCTCAAGTAGCTTCTTCATCTGTTCCGGATCATTGATTGTCCAGACATGAACCATCACTCCTGCTTTGTGATAGGTCTTTACCAGTCGAGGACTCACGATGTTGAGGCCTAAAGCAGAAGCCGGGATCTGAACCGCATCGAAGTTCCGTAGTAATCGATTCACAAGCCATTGCTGCCCACACAAAGCTGCAAAGAATGCTGGCGTGAATTCACTGACAGATGGAGAAGATGCAGTGCCGGGAGCTTTCTGCATCGTCGTTTTTCTGCGTTTGGCATCAAAAGAGGTCAACAGAATTCGATGATGTGCTTTCAACTCATTGATCGCTTGTGCCACAGGAGCAGAAGCTTCTGAGTTTTTGATGTCGATGTTGAATTTAACCTGAGGGAAGTGTTCAAGCGCGGACCTCAGAGTTGGGATGTGTTCTGGTAAATCAGTAAATAACAGTGTTGAAATGGGCACGCCGTTGATGTCATCGTCATGGAATAGCACAGCAATTCCATCTTTGGTTCCGTGGGCATCAGTTTCGATGTAATCGGCGCCAGCAGCCAAGGCTTTAGTGAAGGATTCAAGGGTGTTGGGAGTGCATTCAATGGCTAAACCTTGGTGGGCCAGAATATGGGGCCCTGTGTTCTCAAAATAGCTATGCACGGCTAGAGGCTAACATCCTCAGTGCTTGGTAGTCTGCTTGAGGAAACTTTCACTAAGGAGACTCTCGTGTCGAACCCACTAGCTGCCGGCTCACTATCCGGAAAACGTGCACTTGTTACCGGATCTTCTCGTGGCATTGGTGCAGACACAGTTAACTATTTCGCTGAGGCAGGCGCCAAAGTAGTTATCAACTATCGCAACAAAGAAGCACGAGCACTCAAGATTGTTGATGCCATCAAAGCTAACGGGGGAGAGGCCATTGCAGTTGGCGCAGACCTCACTGATCCCGCATCGGTTGCGTCAATGTTTGCTGCAGCTAAGGAAGCATTTGGTGGACTCGACATTCTCGTGATGAATGCCTCGGGCGGTATGGAAGCAGGCATGGGAGATGACTATGCCATGAAGCTCAACCGAGATTCTCAGGTCAACCTTCTCAAAGCAGCACTCGACGTTCTCGTTGATGGAGCACGCGTCGTTTTCGTCACAAGCCACCAGGCTCACTTCATTCGCACCACTCCAACTATGGATGAATACCTACCTGTTGCGTTGTCTAAGCGTGCCGGAGAGGATGCACTTCGTGACATGATTCCCGAGCTTGAAGCTCGAGGTGTCGGCTTTACTGTGGTTTCTGGCGACATGATCGAGGGAACCATTACGGCAACTCTTCTTGAGCGCGCTAATCCTGGTGCGATCAATGCCCGTAAGGAATCTGCTGGCAAACTTTACAATGTCAGTGAGTTTGCGGCTGAGGTTGCACTTGCAGCAGTCGAGCCAGTTCCTGCAGATAACACACGCCTTGTTGGAGACGTGAGCTCCTTCGTAGCGGAGTAATCATGGCGCGCCCAGCGCACAGAAGAGTCTCTCGAGTCGTTCTTCTCGACGAAAAAGATCGGTTCCTTCTGTTACTGACAGCTTCGCCACGATTGCAGACTCCTGTCGTGAGATGGCTTACACCTGGTGGGGGAGTAGAGGACCACGAATCTCACGCCGAAGGTGCTATTCGTGAACTCTTCGAAGAGACAGGCCTTCGTGTTGAATCTGTCGGTGATCCCATTTGGAGTATCGAAGGACAATCGATTTTCAATGATGGTCATGTTCAATCCACCTACAGTGAATACTTCGTTGTCCGTACGACCAGTTTTGAACTCACAAATGAAAACTGGATGGACAATGAATTCGTCGACATCACAGATGTCCGTTGGTGGACAGTAGAAGAACTTAACACCTCAGGTGAGAAGTACTCACCTGAACCTCTTCTGGAGGTTATTCAGCTCGCAATTGAGCGCTCACGGACAAACTAAAAGGGGCCTGGATTACCAGACCCCTTTACTAGTTTGTTCTTAGATGGCGTTCTTTACTGCTTTGCCAATCATGATGGCGCCAATGATTTGTGCCACGGCAATAATCAGTAAGAAAATTCCAGCGATCATCGTGAGTACTGCAACGCCCTCAAGCGGGAGAAGTACAACGACAATTCCCGCGATTACGGAGATGATGCCAGCAACAATGGAGAATGCCTTAGACGGCGACTTGGACGATTCAACAATGCTGACAATTCCGTCAATAATCCATGAAATACCAATCAGAATTCCGATTACAGCGAGGATTTCAGCTGGGTGAATAACAGCTAGGACACCCACAACCAGAAGCAGTATTCCAATGATGATGTTCAGTGCGCGGCCGGCTGCGCCAAATGCGCCAGATAGGAAACCGGTACCAAGTCGGATTGCGCCACGGACAATGAAGTAAATACCAAAGAGCACAGCGACAACTTCGAGAACCTGACCAGTAGCCGTCAGGATAAGAACTCCGAATAGTGCCGAAAGAAGTGCACCAATGATGAGGCCGGTACGAATAACCTTCACGGTTTGTTTTGCGGTCTCGTGACCATCGCCGTAGAAAGCAAAGCCCTGGACATCAGGGGAATTGTTGGACATAGATACTCCTTAGTTGTGCGCATAACGCCCTCTCAGGATAATTCCCCTCATTCACAATCTTGCTATTGCTTGCGCCATTCCTCGGAAATTGACAGGCTGGGGCTGTGCCAGGTCAATCTCTCATCAACGGAAACGTTTCCTTTTGGTACGACGAAATAGGCTTTCCCGTTCCGAATGAACCTTTACGCGAATCTATCAATGTAGATGTCTGCATCGTGGGTGCTGGTTACACCGGTATGTGGACGGCGTATTACCTCAAAAAAGCAGCACCAGAACTATCCGTCGTTCTCTTAGAGAAAGAGTTTGCAGGATTTGGCGCCTCAGGTCGAAACGGAGGCTGGTTAACCAACTCCGTAACTGGTGGGCGGGAGCAATACGTTTCTACTCATGGTAAAGATGCTGCATTAGCTATTCAGTTGGCCATGAACAACACCGTTGACGAGGTCATCAGAGTGTGTCAGGCCGAAGGAATTGATGCGGACATCGTCAAAGGTGGCGAACTTAATGTTGCCTACAATCCAGCTCAGCACGCACGTTTACTCGACTGGGCAAAAAATGAACACTCTTGGGGCTTTGACGAGGTCCAAGTATTTGATCGCACTGCCACGCTGAACAAAATTTCCACTCCAGGAGCAATTTCCTCAATTTGGCACCCACATTGTGCTCGAATTCAACCAGCGAAATTGGCTCAGGGACTTCGACGCGTTATTCAACAGTGTGGCGTCACGATCTATGAGAAGACGACTGTGTCAGAAATTCGTCCGCACCAGGCAATTACAGAGCACGGAACGGTAACAGCCACACATTTCATCAGAGCTACTGAGGGCTTCACGGCGAATTTGAAAGGCGTTCATCGGCAAATTCTGCCAATGAATTCTTCGATTATTGTGACTGAACAGCTGCCAGATTGCTTCTGGGACGAAATTGGCTGGAATGGATATGAAACTCTGGGCGATATGGCGCATGTGTATTTCTATGCGCAACGGACTGCTGATAACCGCATTGCAATGGGCGGCAGGGGAGTGCCCTATCGATATGGGTCCAAAACAGATACGAACGGTTCTGCCCAAGAGGCCACAATCAAAACCTTGATGCAACTTACCCATAAATACTTCCCACAGACTGAACGATTTGGTTTTGATCACGTGTGGTCTGGTGTTCTTGGTGTTCCACGGGACTGGTCTGCAGCTGTGAATTATGTCAGTTCAACCGGAGAAGGTTCTGCGGGTGGTTATGTGGGGACCGGGGTTACTTCGACAAACCTTGCGGGAAGAACTCTGACAGATCTGATCCTGGGACGCAGTACCGAACTTACTGAATTGCCCTGGGTAAACCACAAGGTACGAAATTGGGAGTTTGAACCATTGCGTTGGATTGCTACGCATGGTTTATACGCAGCATATGGATACGCAGACAAAGCAGAGCAGAGATCGCCTTCTTCACAGACATCAGCAGTAGCAAGCATGGCCAACCTCATTACTGGTCGTCATTAGTAATAGTTATCCGATAATACACATTATGTCAGTTAATATTTT